>CAZKCY010000470.1:0-2219 GCA_964551155.1 uncultured Marinimicrobium sp.
TATACGGTCAACAACGTACCCTACTCGGCCCTGATGGGAGTAATGACCCCGAGCCACGAAGAGCGCAGCGTTCTATCTGGCTACAGATTTGCCGGCGCCTTTCTGGGCGGCGTGTTGGTGATGGGCTTCACTCCGGACATGGTTGCTTACTTCGGCCAGGGCGACGACTCCAAAGGCTACCAGCAAACCATGTATGTGTTTGCTGCGCTGTTGGTAATCTTATGCCTAATTACCTTTTTCACTACTAAGGAGCGGGTGAAATCAGTCGCCAGCCAAGCTTCCTTCGGCCGGGAGCTGAAAGATCTGGCCTGGAATCTGCCGATTATCATAGTGCCGCTGCTTGCCATTGCCGTGTTTTTTTACAGCGTTACCCAACCTGCCGATGATATCTTTCAGTTGAATCCCTTCTTTACCGGCATCATCTGTGCTCTGGTGATTTTCATCGTTTGGTATTTTGTACAGCGTCTGATCAAAAGACCCGAGAGTGAAACCACACCTTCGCAGCGCGACCTGATCGATTTGCTGACCAACAAACCCTGGCTGATGATTCTCGGTTTGGGCTTCCTGACGATGCTGTTCAACGGCATCAAGTACACCATAGTCGCCTATTACTTCACCCACTACATCGGCGAACCAACTCTGGTCGGGCGCTATTTTATTGTACTTTTAATCGTTTCGATCATTGCCGCTCTGATCGCCGGCTACCTGACCCGCTTAATGGGTAAGAAAACCCTGTTTGCTATTTCACTGGTTGTCAGCGGCGTCCTCACCGGTCTGCTTTCCTTCGCCGGTCCCGAAGATGTGCTCTATGTATTTATTCTCGGGGGCGCCGCCGAATTCTTCGCCGCTTTTATGCCGGTACTAATTTTCAGCATGTTGGGCGATGCGGCGGACTACTCCGAATGGAAACACAACCGGCGCGCCACAGGCCTGTTTTACTCGGCCGGCACGTTTATCCAAAAAACCGGCGGCGGTTTCGCCGGCGCTACGGTCTTGGCGGTGCTGGGAGCCTACGGCTATGTGGGCACCGATCCTAAAACCATACCCGATAGTCTCGCCGGCATGATCTTGCTGATGAGCTGGATCCCAGCCATTTTTGCGTTTATCTCAATTGCCCTGCTGATCGTCTACCCACTCAACACCCAGCGCATGGGAGAAATCGAAGCCGATTTGGCTGAGCGCAGACATCAAGCCGGGGTCGATGCTAGTTAAGCCGGAACAACCAGGCTTTGAGCGGAGCGCCCTTAGGGGCGCTTTTTGTTGGCGGCAGGCCAATCGAGGTATTTGACTAGCAGGCTACAGTCGGTTTCTACTATGGTGCTTGCCCATTACAACCTTCACCCAGAGTTTCACACATGTCCAACATTCGAGACGTTGCCCGCGAAGCCGGAGTGTCCGTAGCCACCGTTTCCCGCGCGCTCAGCAGCCCCGAGAAAGTGGCAAAAAAAAGCCTGGCAAAGGTTCACACGGCGATCGCCAAAATGGGCTACCGGCCGAATATGCTGGCGCGCAACTTTCGCTCGGCGCGTTCCTACGCGGTTGTGGTGCTAGTGCCGGATATCGCCAACCCCTTCTATTCGCTGGTCATTCGCAGCATTGAGGACCGGGCTCAACAAAAGGGCTACGCCGTGTTGCTGGGCGATACTCGAGGCACGCCGGAGCGGGAAATGGAATATATCCGCCGGGTGGAAACCCGACTCGCGGACGGCTTGATCCAGCTGCGACCTCACTCAAGCAATAGCAGCAACGTCATTCCCCCCGATATCGCCAGCGTCAACGTCTGTGGCTGTGAGACCACCACTGGTCCCTCAATCCGAATCGATAACCGGGGTGCGGCCCGCACCATGGTGAACTATCTGATCTCTCTGGGGCACAGACGCATAGGCGTCATTTCGGGACTTAAAGACAACCCCCACGCTATCGACCGACTGGCGGGCTACAAGGAGAGCCTCAAAGAGGCGGGTATCGCTTTTGACAAGGATTTGGTCGCCGAGGGCGACTTCACCATGTGGTCGGGTCTCAATGCCGCGGCCCAGTTTTGCCATATGAAAGAGCCGCCCACCGCCGTTTTCTGCATGAACGACGAAATGGCACTGGGCGCCATTCAGACGCTCAAAGGCCATGGCTTCAAGGTTCCAGAAGATATCTCGGTGACCGGCTTCGATGACATCGCCTACGCCAAGTACTGCGACCCGAGCCTTACCACCATATCCCAGCCC
>CAZKCY010000471.1:0-2211 GCA_964551155.1 uncultured Marinimicrobium sp.
GGCTGTTGCCTTCTTCGGTCAGGTCTACGTCGTGGAAGCAGTAGTAGGGCGAGCCCAGTTTGGTGATGAACTCAAACGCCGCGTCCATTTTCTGGTAGGAGCGGGTCATGACGTCGTTGGCGTCGTTCCAGGGGAAGTGGAAGGGGCCAGGGCCGAAGGGATCGTGACCGGCGCCGTTGAAGGTGTGCCAGTAGCAGACCGCAAAGCGGAAGTGCTCTTTCATGGTCTTGCCGGCGACTACTTTGTTTTCGTCGTACCAGCGAAACGCCAGGGGGTTGTCGCTTTCGGGGCCTTCATAGGCAATTTTGCCAACACCGGGAAAATACTCTTTATCTCCGAGGGTAATGCTCATGGGATAGTCCTTGCTTTATCGATAATGAATGGATTGGTTAAGGGTGCTTGTTGTTAATGCATCGGGGCCGGTGCAGAACACCAGCCCCAGGTTGTGTTGTTACTGCGCTAACAATTTGTCGACGTGGGCGCGCCATTTGCCGTACAGGGCCTGGTACTGGCTCTGGAGTTTGGCTTCGGGCTCGATCACTTTGATGCGCTCAAGAGTTCGGAAGACCTCGTCGCGGCTCTTGTAGTAGTCGCTGCCCCAGGCCGCGGCCCGGGCCACGCCTTCGGCGCTGTCGGTCTTGTAAAGCTCCAGCGGCGCTTGAGTCATGTTGACGAACGCCTGGGTAAACAGCGGGCTCAGGAACATATTGCTGTGACCGGCGCGCACCACTTTGGTTTCCGCACCCAGGCCTTTGATCAGCTCAAAGCCCATATTCATGGCACAGGCTACACCTTCTTGGGTGGCTCGCGCCAGATGCGAGAGGCCGTGGCGGTTCAGATCCAGGCCGGATACTTGAGCGTTCAGAAGTCGGTTTTGCAGGATCCGCTCGGCGCCGTTGCCGAAGGGATAGACCCCCAGGCCGTCGCTGCCGATCTCGGCCTGTTCGGCCAGCTCGTTCATGCGCGGATAGGAGACTTCGCCGCCTTCGCTCAGGATGCTGCGCAGCCAGCTGTTCATGCGCCCGGCACCATTGATGCAGGCCAGCAGGCCGTTGTGTACCTGGGCGTCTTTGTTGACGTGCAAGAAGGTGTTGATGCGCTGATCTGGGTCGGCAATGTTCTTGTCGGTTACCGCGTAGACCACGCCGGAGGTGCCTGCGGTGGTAGCGACATCGCCCGGTTCAAGTACGTTCAGGCTGAAAGCGTTGGCGACCTGATCGCCAGCGCGGAAGGCCAGCTTGGCGCCGGCCTTGATGCCGAGCTCAGCGGCGGCTTTATCGGTCACTTCGCCGGATACGCCCAGGTTGGGGACTTGGCGGGCTACCAGCTTGGAATCGATCTGCCAGTAATCGAGCAGCTTGTCGGAAACTTTGTTGTCGACGAAATCCCACATCACGCCTTCGGAGAGGCCTGAAGCGGTGGTGGTGCATTCGCCGGTAAGCTTGAGGGCGACGTAGTCGCCGGGCAGCAGGATCTTGTCGATACGGGCAAAAATGTCGGGCTGATTTTCCTGCACCCAACGCAGTTTGGCGGCGGTAAAGTTACCCGGCGAATTGAGCAGATGCTCCATGCACCAGTCGCGGCCCAGGCCTTCGAAAGCGGCTTCACCGGTGGCTACGGCTCGGCTGTCGCACCAGATAATGGAAGGGCGCAGAACTTCGCCTTCTTTGTCTACCGCTACCAGGCCGTGCATTTGATAGGAAATGCCGATCGCGGAAATGCTGTCTTTGAGCTGGGGCTGTTCCTGCCACATTTGCTGGCAGCCCATGCAAATGGCTTCCCACCACTTTTCCGGTGACTGTTCGGCCCAGCCCGCTTGTGGGGCGTCGATCGCCATCTCCTGGGGCGGATAGGTGGCGCCGGCCACTTTCTTGCCGGTGGCGCCGTCGATTACGGCCAACTTCACCGACGAGCTTCCGATGTCCAATCCTAAAAAGTGCATAGTTCTAACCTTGGTTTTCGTTGGATTTGAGCCGCATTCGGCCCATCTTATAGTTTACATGACTAACAGTAAATCCGGGTTGAGGGCTCAGACCGCCTGCTCGGTGGGTTGAGCGCGCGGATTTCCGGATTCCCTGGTACGGGGCGGGGCGGTGGAATCTCGGACAATCAACCGGTGTTCCACAATCTCCGGCGCCTCGCCGATATCGTGGCCCTCAATGGCGCTGATCAACCGGCGCATGGTGCGCTCCCCGATTTCCTCGGTGGGCT
>CAZKCY010000472.1:0-845 GCA_964551155.1 uncultured Marinimicrobium sp.
GATTATGCAGTTATTATTACTCAGGAAGCCACCAAAGGCTTCTTGAATGCCAATCCTGTGCCTGCAGCTTTTCCACTGGATACCACTGGCAAAGATTACGGCTTTACTATTTTGGTGGACGGCAAAGCGGCCGAAGTGACCTTGCCTGCTGGAAAGACTTATGCCAGCGGCGAAGAATTGGCGACTGAAATCCAAGCGCTGATCAATCTTGATGACGACCTCAAAAGTGCAAACGTAAAGGCTAACGTCACGTTTAATACGGCCACCAACAGTTTGGAATTCCAGTCCAACGCTTACGGTTCAAACAGCAAGATCGAGTTTACTGCGATAGGAGCTGACGCCGCCGAACTTGGCCTCGCGATTGGTGCGGGAACCGCAGGCGTCAATGTGGCTGGCACTATCGATGGGGAAAAAGCTTTTGGTTTTGGCAATGTGCTTCTGCCCGCTATTGGCAGCCCCGCCGAAGGCCTGAAAATGATTATCGCCCCAGGCGCCACTGCCGCTACGGTGAGTTTTTCTCGCGGCTTTGCCGGCGGCCTGATCGAGCTGATGGATACCTACCTGAAAAACTCCGGCTTGATCAAAGAGCGGGAGAGTAATATCAAGGACAACCTGGAAGAGGTAGAGGACGATCGCAGTGCTCTGGACCGGCGCACCGAAGCCTTTCGGGCTCGCCTGGAAGCGCAATTCCTAGCGATGGAAAACATTGTTCGTAGCTTGAATAACACCGGCACCTTCCTCGACGGCCTGAACGACCGCCTGCCGTTTACCGCACCCAAAGGCTAACACCTTGTAGGAGCGGGCCATGCCCGCGATCAATCGCGCGCAGAATCAACGCTCAATAA
>CAZKCY010000472.1:855-2206 GCA_964551155.1 uncultured Marinimicrobium sp.
CCGCTCCTACAGAATGGTTCGCAATAATATCGTCCTCCGTCCTCCGTCCTCCGTCCTCCGTCCTCCGTCCTCCGTCCCGCAAATTTTCCCACTATTCCCCCTAAAGTTCCGCGCCAGTTCGCCGCTAGCATTATCAGTCAAAGTTGCATTGTCGGTTTCACTGATAAGAGAAAAAACCTATGAACGCTTATGCTCGCGCCGCGCAAAATTACAGTTCCGTCAAAGTACAGTCCAGTGTCGAAGACGCTTCACCGCACCGCTTGATTCAAATGCTGTTTGAAGGCGCCATAGAGCGCATAGCCCAGGCCAAAGGCGCTATGCAGCGCAACGAAGTGACCCGCAAGCTGGAAGCGGTTAACAAGGCGATTAATATCGTTAGCGGTCTTCGGGGCAGCCTGAACGATGCCGAAGGTGGCGAATTAGCCGCCAATCTGGATGATATGTACGACTACATCATCCGCCGGCTGATTCAGGCCAACAAGGAAAACGATCCGGCGCAACTGGACGAGTGTGGTCGCCTGCTGGGTGAACTCAAATCCGCCTGGGACGGTATCGCCGAGCAGGTGCGTTAGTCGTGGCTTTGCACCTGGTGCCAGAGCCGGATTACCGGGGCGAGCAAGGGCTGGCGCAACTGCGCCAGCTTCAAAGATCCCTGTGTGAGGCTCTTAAAGCTGAAGATTGGCTCCGAGTGCGTGAGCTGGACCGAGTCAGTGCTCGCCTGATCGAACGGGTTATAGAGGCCAACAGAGATAATCCCAGTGCTCTGGTGCAGGCCTTGAGTGAGCTTAAGGGCGTTTACTCAAATTTGATCAACCGCTGCCAGTCTGAAGTGGCTCGCATGGCGCTTTAACCCTTCATCGGCTGGCTCTCCCCGGGCCGGCCCGCTCTGTCAAAAAAACAGGCGTCATTTTTTCGTCATTTTCGTTATTTTGGGATTGTTCCCGCCTCCCAAGCCTGCCAGAATTGCCTAGCGCGTAAACTTCCCCCTAAAAACGACCCCTTTAGACCTTGATCTAAACGTCGGCGGGGTACAACGCCATTAATTTGACTTGGTTCATTTCGATCACTAATAAGTATGGGTAACTGGGCGAATATCGGTTTTCTACGCCGGGCCAATGGCGAAGACGAGCGAGGGCCCCTCTCCGGGTACATTAATATTAAAAACCGTATAAGGGCTGGGCAGTATGGGGCGTAACAACTGGGTGCTGGTCATCGACGACCAGGAATCACGGCGGCGCGATTTGGCGACTATTCTGGAGTTTCTCGGTCAGCCCAGCCTGGGAGCCGACTGGAAGTCGTGGCAAGAAACGGTTTCCGAGCGAGATGCCGCAGATGCGGTGGCGATATTCGT
>CAZKCY010000473.1:0-2205 GCA_964551155.1 uncultured Marinimicrobium sp.
CAAGCGGTTGAAGGGACGGTAGCCAATGCTTGATGGGTGTCATGGTTTTCCTGACGAATTGTCCGTGCTATCAAAGAGTTCTTGCGAGATTGTTCTGGTGAAAACTAGAATAAAGTCGCGGAGAAAGTATCGAGGTTGGGGAAATGGGAAGTTGAAGGTGACACGGAATGAGACAAAGCCCGTAACAGTGGGCTTTGTCGTTACGTTTTCCTCGACATGGTCACGGTCAAGGCATCGGCGGCATTGAGGATCTGAATTTCTCGCCAGGAGTGCAGGCTAAGCAAGTCCTGGTCCCCGGTGGCGATAAGTTCGGCGCGAGCCGCCAGGGCAGTGGCAAGCACGACATCGTCGTCAGGATCACGCACGGTGCGCGGTATTGACTTTGCTTGCACCGGCGCTGCAAGCAGCGCGTAACATTCGATCAGTTGCTCAGGGCTGTAGCCGGATGCAGCAATCTTTTGCGCGAACTTGCGTCGGCTAAGAATATCAGCGAGTTCGACCAACAGCGGGATGCTGGTGAACAACTCGATCTGTTTTTCGCGTGCAGCATGCAATAACTGGCCTGGAATGCCGCCCCACAGCAATGCCGAGGCGACGACATTGGTATCGGCCACCAGGCGCATCAACGCGCATCCTTCGAGCGCCGCTCCGCACGCATCGTGTGAACTTCCTCAGCGACCTCTTCAGGCGACATGACTGGCGGGCTATCCACAGCCGCCATGCGATCCATCGCCTGAAATAGCTCATCGACGCCGCGTCGGCGCAGATTCTCGCGCAGCATGGTCTCGATCGCTTCCGGGTTGAGTAACCCGGCATCTTGGGCTTCCTGCACCAGGTTATCCGGTAAATCAATGGTCAGTGTGGTCATGGTGTATTACCTCAACGTGCCAGGGGTTGCAGGTGTTTCTTGGTCAGAAAGGCATCCAGCAGCTTCATGATAACCATTTTATCTTCTTCCGGCAGGTGTTTGTAGCGAGCCAAATTCCGGTCGTAGTTTTTTCCATATTTTTCATCGTGGCATTTGCGATTAAAAAACCCATTTTACCGAATTGTTATCGTAGCATTGTTGGCACGGCCTGCGAAAAGGCCGACTCCGAGGGGATCACCCAAGGCCTGCAACAGACCGCGGGCAACGGCTCGGGCTGGCTCAAAATGGCCGAAAAAACCGCCGACGGCGTGGAATTGACGAACCTGGGCATGGCGGTACAGGGCGCGAGCTCGGTGGCCGCCGGGGCGCTATCGAACCAAATCGCCGGACTGGACTCGGGCTTTAGCTGGAAGAACGTCGCCGCGCAGGCGGTGGCCAGCTACATCCAAGGCGCGGCGGGCCTGAATACGCAGGTGGACGAGCAAAACCGGCGGGTGCAACCGACCTTCGCGCGCGGCTTTGGCGGCTCGATGCTCAACAGCGCCGTGGAGGTTGGGGTTCGCAACTACCTCGAACCGATCGGCGGGCTGCGTGAATGGCGCCAGGTGGCGGTCGATGCATTTGGGAATGCGTTGGCGTCGGGGGTTATTGCACAGCTCAGCCACGCCGAACAAAGCAAACGCGATGAGCAGATGCGCTATGGGGAAACCCAGGGCGGTGCTGGACAAGGACAAGTGGCCAGTCACGGCTTTACCCAAGCGCAGTATCAAGCCGAACTCGGTGACCCGACCAGCGCCGCTTCGCGAATGAGCTATAACGAGTGGCGCTTGTATCAAGCGCGCCAAATGGGAATGGTGACCAAGGACTCGGCGATCACCGATACAAAGCGTGAAGAGTTAATTGCCCTGCTCGATCACATGCACACAGAGGCAATTGAGAGCGACGCGGTCGCGCGGAGTGTAGAGGTGAATCTGGCCGAGGCGGCGCGCGGCGCAGAAGAGGCGATGATCGTTAGCGCGATTCGAGCAACCGGTACGCAACAAAGTGGCGGCATCTACGCCGCCGACGGCTCGCTTCAGGATAATCTAGTGTGGCGCGAGTTTATGCCCACCACCGGTGTGGAAATCCGTAGAGACCCCCGCTACAATCCGAGCGATGACACAGTCGCGCAGTCAGTTTTCGATGCGCGACCCTTCGACGGGCAAGCGGCCTGGGCGCATGCCAGAGAGAACCCCTTTAGCTACGGCCCGGCGATATCGCACCCCGACCCGGCGGCCAATATTGGATTGGCGCTAGGTGGTAGAATGATCGGGTCGGGTGAACAGTTGTTCAAAATG
>CAZKCY010000474.1:0-2200 GCA_964551155.1 uncultured Marinimicrobium sp.
CTGGGTTGCTTCGGAGCACAAATAAAAAAGCCCGCACGGGGCGGGCTTGTGGGGTGGGCTGGTCCGACACTTCGGCGGCCCACCGTCTCTGGGTTGACATCAAGCGCCGGTGGGCCGTGCCCACCCTACGCCGGCCGCTAACTAAAGTGCAAGTTGCTTAATTTCTGCACTTGGGCCATGCGGTTGTAACCGTCCCACTGGTCGATGCGCGATTCGCGCCAGCCGGCGAGCCATTCCTGGCGGCTTGACCCATTTTCGTGGGGGCACACGCTTCGGGAGCGGCCTTGAATACCCGCTTGATAACCTTTTCCGAATGCGCGTTCTGCTTGGTTACGTTTTTGACTTTTCATTGGTGGGTGTACCTCTTTATTGCCGTTAGTATCGAGTGATTAACCCGAACTCATGCCTCTCAGCGCTGGGCAAGCTGCCGGGTCGTGAAAGAGCGCCGATGCCTCCGGGGTTGGGGAGCCGGAAACTGTCGGCGCGGCAAAGCAGTGCTGGTGCGTCCTCGCGACTGCTACACTGGCCTGTGGGTGGCGGCCAAGCGCTGCTCCTCCCTGAGTGCTGCAGTACAACAAATAGCGCACTGGCTTGGGAACGATTTTGTTTTTATATTGGGCCTTCTTCTTATGGCTCGAAGCTCTAGGTTTGGAATTGACAAAACCGGAGCTTGCGCAGGCCGTCGCTCGCAAGCAGATGGTGAGGGATTTCGCGTCCAGAGGCCTCAAGGATTTCATCGCCAGTGGCTATGGCACAGATCAAAACAATAGGTATTTTTGGTGACTTCAACACATTCCTACTTTGCAACTTGCCCCAAAGGCCTCGAAGGCCTGCTGATGGCCGAACTGGAAAGCCTGGGCGCCGAAGACCGGCGCGAGACGGTGGCCGGGGTCTACTTCGACGGCGATCTGACCTTGGCCTATAGGGTTTGTCTCTGGTCGCGCCTGGCCAACAAGATTTTGCTGCCCTTGACCAGCTTTGATGTCGGCAGCCAGGAAGATCTGTACCAGGGCGCCCACCAGATAGCCTGGGAGGAGCACCTCGGTCCCCAGAGCACCTTTTTGGTGGACTTTATCGGAGTCAGCAACGCGATTCGCAACACCCAGTTTGGGGCGGTCAAGATCAAAGACGCCATTGTCGATCGGTTGCGCGACTTCAGCGGCGACCGGCCCTCGGTGAGCAAGTCGAACCCCGATCTGCGCATCAATGCCCGGCTGAGCAAGAACAAGGTGGTGCTGAGCATCGATCTGTCGGGCGAGAGCCTGCACAGACGCGGCTACCGGTTGAAGCAGGGCAGTGCGCCCATGAAAGAAAACCTGGCCGCCGGCATTCTGATGCGCGCCGGCTGGCCCGAGATCGCCAAACGAGGCGGGGCCTTGCTCGACCCTATGTGTGGTTCGGGCACTTTGTTAATCGAGGCCGCGCAGATAGCCGCCGACATAGCCCCTGGCCTGGGCCGAGCCAGCTTCGGTTTCGAGCGCTGGCTCAACCACCGCAACGATATCTGGCTCGAGCTGCGCAACGAGGCTATAGAGCGCCGCCGCGCCGGCCTCGCGGGCCAGCTGCCTGAAATTCGCGGCTACGATGCCGACTTGAAGGTTATTCGCGCCGCCGAGGACAATATTATCAGCGCCGAGCTGGATCACTGGTTGCGCGTCAGCCGCAAGGAGCTGGCGGCGTTCACGCTGCCTACGCACACTCAGTTGACCCCTGGCCTGGTGGTAACCAATCCGCCTTATGGCGAGCGCCTCGGCGAGCAGGAATCGCTCAAGCTGCTCTATGCCCATTTGGGTGAGCGGCTCAAGCAGGAGTTTGCCGGCTGGCAGGCGGCGGTGTTTACCGGTAATCCGGAGCTGGGCAAGCAGATGGGTTTGCGGGCGGAGAAAAAATACAAGATGTTCAACGGCACCATTCCCAGCGAGTTGCTGCTGTTTAAAGTCGAACCCACGGCTTTTGTTTCCCGCCCGGTGAAAGCCGAGTCCGCCAGGCCTTCGTCGGAATCGCGCGGTGAGCCTAACCGGCCCGGCCTAGAGCTTTCCAGTGGCGCTCAGATGCTGGCCAATCGTCTGCGCAAAAACGACAAACAGCTGGGCAAGTGGGCGCGTAAGAACAATATCGATTGCTACCGGTTGTACGATGCCGATATGCCCGAATACGCCGCGGCCATAGACCTGTATTGGGGCCGCACCAGCGCAAGCTC
>CAZKCY010000475.1:0-2198 GCA_964551155.1 uncultured Marinimicrobium sp.
GCCCTCCACCAAAGTCATGGTTTCTGGGTCCAGCGGAATCTGCCCGGACAGGTAAACGGTGTTGTCCACCTTAACGGCTTGAGAGTAGGTGCCTATGGCCTCGGGGGCCTTATCGCTGTGGATGATGGCGCGATTGGTCATAGCGAAATCCTTGTTGAGTCGAAACGTATTGGGTCTGGGAAAGCCGGCAAGTATAGGTCAAGCGACAGTGGTATGGCCAGATGCCGACCGGGAAGCGGATTGGTTATGGTCGGTCAGTTCTTGCTGCGGGAGATGCGCAATACAAAATTCAAGGTACGAATCCGGCGCATAATTTTTGCCAGGTGAATGCGGTTGTGCACACCTATACAGAGTTGAATCACGCTGTTGTGAGCGTCGCGCTCGTTGACTTTGATGTGTTCGATGCTGCCGCCCTGCTCCGCTACTCGAGTGGCCAGGGTCGCAATCAGGCCTCGGTCGGTTTCTACTTCTACGCGCACGTCCACCAGAAATTCCCCAGTGACGCTTGGCGCCCAATTAACGTGGCTGATTTTCTCCGGGTTGTGGCGCAGTTCGGCCACGTTGCGGCAGGTGTCTTGATGGATTACCAAGCCCTTGCCGGAACTGATATGACCGATGATCGGGTCACCGGGAATCGGCCGGCAGCAGCGGGCGAAGGTGATCATCATGCCTTCGGATGAGTCAATGGTCAGCGGCGCGTAGAGGTTGTTGCCGCCCGGCTCGGCTTCGGCCTCGGACTGGAGCAGCTTGGCGACGGCGTAAGCTATGCGGTTGCCCATGCCGATGTCTTCAAGCAAGTCTTCCATAGACTTCATCTTGGTTGCTTTCAGCAGCTTATTTTGCTGCTCTTCGGTCAGCTCGCTGAAATTCAAGTTAAAGTCTTCCAAAGCCTGGGCCAACATGCGCCGGCCCAGAGTCACCGACTGGTGGTGGCGCTGGTGCTTTAGGTAGTGGCGAATCGCGCTGCGGGCTTTGCCGGAAATCGCAAAGTTGAGCCAGTTGGGATTGGGCTGAGCGCCCTGGGCGGTAATGATGCTGACCTTCTGGCCACTGTGCAGCGGCTGCGACAGCGGCGCCAGGCGGCCATTGATTCGACAGGCCACGCAGTTATTGCCCACATCGGTGTGCACCGCGTAGGCAAAATCCACCGGCGTGGCGCCGTGGGGCAGCTCGACGATTCGGCCTTTGGGGGTAAACACATAGACTTCGTCGGGGAACAGGTCGATCTTGACGTTTTCGATAAACTCGAGCGAGTCCCCGGCCCGGCGCTGCATTTCCAATAGCCCCTGCACCCACTGGCGGGCGCGGCTGTGGCTGCTGCTCTCGTCTTCGCTGGATTTGTACAGAAAGTGGGCCGCTATGCCGTTGTTGGCCATTTCGTCCATTTCTTTGGTGCGAATCTGCACTTCGATGGGCACGCCGTGCATGCCCACCAATACCGTGTGCAGCGACTGGTAGCCGTTGGCTTTGGGGATTGCGATATAGTCTTTGAACTCGCCCGCCACCGGTTTGTAGAGGTTGTGAATGATGCCCAGTACCCGGTAGCAGGTATCCACGCTGTCCACGATAATGCGGAAGGCGTAGACGTCCATGATCTCTTTGAAATACTTTTTCTTCTGGCGCATCTTTTCGTAGATGCTGTACAGGTGTTTCTCCCGCCCCAGTACCAGTGCGGTCAGGTTTTCCCGCGCCAGGCGCTTTTCGATTGCGGTTTGAATTTGCTCCACCAGTTCTTTGCGATTGCCGCGCGCGGTTTTCAGTGCGGCCTGCAGGCGGGTGGCACGCAGCGGGTGCATGGCGTAAAAGCCGCGGTCTTCAAATTCCAGGCGCACGTCGTTCATGCCCAGGCGGTGGGCGATGGGGGCGTAAATTTCCAGAGTTTCTTTGGCAATGCGGCGCTTTTTTTCGGGCGGCATGGCGCCCAGGGTGCGCATGTTGTGCAACCGGTCGGCCAGTTTGACCAGAATCACCCGCAGATCGTTGGCCATGGCCAGGGCCATTTTCTGAAAGTTTTCGGCCTGTTTTTCGGCGTGGGATTCGAACTCGATCTGGGTCAGCTTGCTGACTCCGTCCACCAGCTCGGCCACGGTGTCGCCAAACTGGCTGCTGATGGCTTTTTTGCTGATGCCGGTATCTTCGATCACATCGTGCAGCATGGCGGCCATCAGGCTCTGGTGGTCCATGTGCATGCTGGCGAG
>CAZKCY010000476.1:0-2194 GCA_964551155.1 uncultured Marinimicrobium sp.
CGCCCGAATACGCTGGCGAAGAAACCGCCAAGCTACAGCGCGAGGCCTACCCCAATATCGAGCCGCTGGTTCTGGAGAGGCCATTGGAGCGAGTATACGACGCGGCTCAGAAAACTGCCGAAAACCTGGGCTGGCGCCTGGTGTCGGCGACCAGCGAAAATGGCCAAGCCCGCATCGAAGCCACCGACACTACCACCTGGTTCGGTTTTAAAGACGATGTAGTGGTGCGTTTGCAGACTGTTGAGGATGGCACGCGAGTGGATGTACGCAGCAAATCCCGGGTAGGCAAGAGCGACGTGGGCAAAAATGCCGAGCGCATTAAAGAGTACTTAACCCGGCTGCAGCGCTCGCTGGCGGAAGGCTGAGGCTGGGGCAGCTTGCCAGCCCTTGGCGCCAGTGTGATACTGAACTCTATGCCCAACTCTGACAGTAGGACTCAACTAAGCCCGCCCGATCAGGCGCTCGCCGGAATCATCGAAAGCTGCCAAGCAAAATCCGTGGTAGCTTTGGGCGGGCGCGGCCAGCGGCTAGCCCAGCTCTGGCGCCAGGAACATGAAGCCTGCGCGCTGAGCTGCCTCGACAGTGCCGACCTTAAAAATGGCTTGAACCTTCCTCAGACCCCAGAGCTCGCTCTGGTCACGGACACCCTCGAACACCTAAGTCGACCCCAAGGCCGGGTTTTACTCGGCCAACTGCGCAATTATGGCGCCAGCCAGATAGCGGTACTGGTTTCCGATAAAAGCGACTGGACCCTGACCGACTTCATTGGGCTTGGTTTTCGCCGCCAGGCGCGATTGAGTGAAGCCGATACCAGTTTGACCCTTTATACCTACAACCTTGCCAGCTACAACCACAAGCGAGATTGGAACAACCCTCGTTTTTGGGCCAATCCGGAAATGTGGGGAAAGGCGCGCTGGTAAGGGTCAGAAAACCTGGATGGCGTCAGAATTTTTAATACTTTTATGTTATAAATTAGCCGTCCAAACATTCTTTTCCTATCTCAATCTCGGCAGATTTTTGCGCTGCCCTGCGTATCTTCCTCGAAAGATCCCCGTTTAGCCTCAATTACAGCCCCAAATTTCCACTTTAACTCTTCGGCATGCCCCCTATTCGTGCAAATGACGTCGTCTAAAGGCGCAATTGAGGCTATTGATAATATTGTCACATAATTGTATAAACGTAGTGTTGAAAGGCATTCCCGCAAGGTAAACCGGCAATGTTCGCTCAATTGCCATAATAAAAGATAAGAGGTGCTATACATGAAAATCCGCAAGATCGTCCTACTAATGGGCGGCATATCTCTTTTAGCTGGGTGTGGTAGCGACTCGGGTAGCGAAGGTTCTATCCCGACGACCAAAGTTCCACAGCTGGAATCGGCCGCAGACCCCACCATCGACCCATCCCTTATAGAATTCAACGATGTCCCGGTGCACGATCCGTCAGTGATTCGTCTCGACGATGGCTCTTTCTATGTCGTCGGCTCGCACCTGGCCATGGCTCGCAGCACTGATTTAGTCAACTGGGAGCCCATCGCCGGCGATATTGGCGAAGAAGTTGGCGATCACCCGCTGATGAGCAACTACGAAGTCGTAGCTGCCGAGGGCATCGAATGGTCAGGCGGCCATGTGGGCTCTTGGGCTTCCGACATCATCCAGCTCGAAGACGGCGACTACTATTTCTACTATAACCACTGTGCCTCTCCCGCTACCGGTTTGTGTGACGCCTCTCGCTCCTATATGGGCGTTGCCAAATCAAGCGACATTCTGGGTCCCTACGAGAATATTGATCTCTTCCTGGTATCCGGGCATATGAATCTGGACGAGCTTGAGCGGTATCCAGTTGGCGACATTGAGTCCTACAACGGCAATCAAATGCCCAATGCCATCGATCCCGATACCTTCTACGACAAAGACGGCAATTTGTGGATGGTGTACGGCTCCTACTCGGGCGGTATCTTTATCCTGGCCATGGACGAGACCACCGGTCTGCCGGAACCCGGCCAGGGCTACGGCAAAAAGCTAATGGGTGGTAACTACGCCGCTATCGAAGGGCCTTATATGCTTTACAGCCCCGAGAGTGACTACTACTACTTGTTCACCTCCTTTGGCGGCTTCGAAGCGGACGATGGATACAACATCCGCATTTCTCGCTCTCGCAATCCCGATGGTCCCTTCCTGGATGCGGAGCTCGCGGG
>CAZKCY010000477.1:0-2166 GCA_964551155.1 uncultured Marinimicrobium sp.
CAGTCTCGGCGTTTTGCGCCTGCTGGTGGAAAAAGAGCTGGACCTGGACCTGCGCGCGCTGCTGATTCAAGCCGCCAGTCAACACCCCAAACTCACCGCCGGCGACGACCTGGTGGATACCGTGCTCGGCTATATGCTGGAGCGCTTCCGGGCCTGGTACGAAGAGGCCCAGATTCCCGGTGAGGTGTTCCAGGCGGTGAACGCCAAAGGCGTGACCCGGCCGCTGGATATCGACCAGCGGGTGCGCGCGGTGTATCAGTTCAGCCAGTTGTCTCAGGCTCAGTCTTTGGCGGCGGCCAATAAGCGGGTATCGAACATACTGGCCAAATCCGGCGCACCGGAGACCAGCCTGGAGCAGAGCCTGCTGCAGGAGCCCGCCGAGCAGGAGCTGGCCAGGTCCGTGGAAGCCAAAGCCGCCCAAGTGTCGCCGCTGTTCAAAGAGCGAGACTATGCGCGCGCGCTAACTGCTCTGGCGGATCTGCAGGCGCCGGTGGATGCTTTCTTCGATCAGGTCATGGTTATGTGCGAAGATCCCGCTTTGCAGAACAATCGCCTGGCGCTGTTGAGCCAGTTGCGCGAACTGTTTTTAGAAGTGGCCGATATCTCCCTGCTGGCACCGGCGGCCAAGGGCCAGTAAGCCCGGATCTTTCAGCCACTGAAGTCACTATAGGACGCTTATGAGCCTGGTAATCCTGGATCGCGACGGCGTGATCAACGAAGACACCGGCGGCTTTATTAAATCAGCCGAGGAGTGCGTCCCGATTCCGGGCAGCATTGAAGCCATAGCCCGGCTCTGTCAGGCGGGCTTTACCCCGGTGGTGGCCACCAATCAATCAGGACTCGGGCGAGGGCTATTCGACCTGGACGATTTGGAAGCCATGCACGCCAAGCTGACCCAGCTGGTGGAAGCCGAAGGCGGCAGTTTGGGCGGGATTTTCTATTGCCCCCACCACCCGGACGATGACTGCAAATGCCGCAAACCCAAGCCCGGAATACTGGAAGCGATAGAAGCCGAATTTAACACTTCGGTGCAAGGCCGGCCCTTTATCGGCGACAGCCTGCGCGATTTGCAGGCCGGAGAGGCCAAAGGTTGCCAGCCGATACTGGTGCGCACCGGCAATGGTGAGGCCACGCTCAAAGCTCTAGCCGAGGGTGAGGCGAAGCAATTCTCGAAGGAGGTTCCGAGTTTCGCCAATCTGGCCGAAGCCGTGGACTATCTGATTCAGGCAGCCCAGCAAGAGGTTTCTTCCCAATCCCAAGCCTCGGACGAGCAAGCTGACCCCGAAACAAAGGATTCCGACTGACCGTGTTCTATACCGCCTTACTGTTTGTACGCACCTGCCTGTTCAACGCCGGCTACTACGGCAGCGGCATAGTGATGGGCGCCCTGAGCGTGATTCTCTGGCCGATTCTGCCCTACCGCTGGCGCTACCCAATCATCAACTGCTGGAACCGGTTTGTGATGCTCTGGCTGCGAATCTGCTGCGGCATCAAACTGAACATCATCGGCGACCGGCACAAAGAACTGCAGCCCTATGTGGTTATGGCCAAGCACCAAAGCACCTGGGAAACCCTGTTTCTGCAGTATTACTTTGAACCCATCAGCACCATTTTGAAAAAAGAACTGTTCCGGATACCCTTCTTCGGCTGGGGGCTGGCGAGCCTCAAGCCCATCGGCATTGACCGAAGCCACCCTATGCAGGCCCTGAAAGACGTCAAAACCAAAGGCATAGCCCGGCTAAAGGAAGGTTTGAATGTGATGGTATTTCCGGAAGGCACCCGCATTGCACTGGGGAAAGTGGGCACTTACGCACGCAGCGGCGCTGATATAGCGGCCAGCGCCGGCCGGCCGATTATCCCGGTGGCTCATAACGGCGCCGAATGCTGGCCCCACAAAGAGTTTCTCAAACGCCCAGGCACCATCACCGTGAAAATTGGTGAGCCAATTTTCCCCGAGGGCCGGGATCGCAAAGAACTGACCGCTCTGGTGCAGGAGTGGGTGGAAGGCGAAATTAAAAATCTGCCGGCAGGTCGCAAAGACGGGCAACGACCCTGGGAGTAAGCAGTTGGTTGTCGCGAGAAACGAGCTATTGCCCTGTCGGCGCTTTCCGCGCGTTATATAGAAAAGCCTAGAGCTGAGACCGAGAACCGATTCTCTCTTAAGCA
>CAZKCY010000478.1:0-2165 GCA_964551155.1 uncultured Marinimicrobium sp.
AAGGCTCCAAGTTGGTATTGGGCAATGCCTCTTCCGCCAGCGAGAAAAGAGCGGCAACTTTCCAACTAAATGCCGCCGAAGCCAAGTAGACTAATTGCTCTATGTCATTCCGAGCTAGCGAAGGATCTAGGGCTAAGAAGCGTCCAGCTTATTTAACGAACGCCGGGGACGCCGGCGGTTTAAGATCCTTCGCAAGCTCAGGATGACAGTCGCGCGTAGACCAAGGCCTGCCACAGCATGTCATCCCGAGCTCGCGAGGGATCTTTAAGAGTGCCCTATGGGCGCGATCGCGGGCATGGCCCGCTCCTACATTTCTTCCGCAAGCTTCAGAATCTTCTTCCATTCCGCCGTTTTGACCGGCTGCACCGATAGCCGCCCCTGCTTCAGTAGCACCATTTCTTCCAGCTCCGGTTGCTGCTTGATGGTCTTGAGCGGCACCACTTCGGGAAATTTTTCCTCGAACTGAATATCCACCGCGTACCAGCGGGGCTCGTCCTTGCTCGCTTTGGAGTCGTAGTAATCGCTATCTGGATTAAACTGGGCCGGGTCCGGATAGGCTTTTTTGACCACTTTGGCGATGCCGGCAATGCCCGGCACCTTGCACTGGCTGTGATAAACAAACACCCGATCCCCTTCTTTAACCTCATCACGCAAAAAATTGCGGGCCTGGTAGTTGCGGATGCCATCCCATCGGCCTATGCCTTTGGACTCCTGCTTTAGATCGTCGATTCCGTAGACATCCGGTTCGGATTTGAACAGCCAATAGTTGCTCACGGAGGTTTGGCTCCTTTTTTGTAGTGGTGAGAAAGAGGTGGATCAAGCCCTGGTTTTAGCATTTATTGCTCGCGAGCAAAAGCTTAGCCGGTTATTTACCTTGCTAAGCTCTGTGTTCGGTTTAATCGGCCTCGGGCGGCACAGTGCTGGCATAGGAGCCGCCAGTTTTATATACTGCCCGGCTTTCAGTATTCCGGCTCCTCCTTCCCTGGGAAGTCGGTGACACACGCTCACGTGGCCTTTGGTAGGGGTCACCACTGATATAAGGACAACAGCATGCCTGTCATTACCCTTCCCGACGGTTCCAAACGCGAATTCTCCGAGCCGGTAACCCTTCTGCAAGTGGCCGAAGATATTGGTCCGGGCCTTGCCAAGGCGACTGTGTGCGGTCGTATTAATGGCGAGTTGGTTGACGCCTGCGAACTGATTACCGAAGACGCCGAAGTTACCCTGCACACCGGTCGCGACGAAGAAGGCCTGGAAGTGATTCGCCACTCCTTTGCCCATCTGGTGGGTCAGGCGGTCAAGCAGCTGTTTCCCGAAGCCAAGATGGCGATAGGCCCGGTGGTCGAAAACGGCTTTTACTACGATATCGATTACGACCGCCCTTTGACCACCGAAGATCTCGATGCCATCGAGCAGCGAGTCAAAGAGCTGATCAAGAAAGACTACGAGGTAATCAAAGAGGTTACCCCGGTCGAGCAGGCGCGCAAAGTATTCGCCGAGCGCGGCGAAAGCTACAAAGTGGAGCTGGTGGACGGGCTGATCGAAGTCGGCGAGCGCAATGTCGGGCTCTACCACCACGAAGAATACGTGGACATGTGCCGCGGCCCCCATGTGCCCAACACCCGGGTAATGCGCCATTTCAAATTGATGCGGGTTTCCGGCGCCTATTGGCGCGGGGATGCCAGCAACAAGCAGCTGCAGCGCATTTACGGCACCGCCTGGAACGACAAAAAAGAGCTGAAGGAATACTTGCACCGGCTGGAAGAAGCGGAAAAGCGCGATCACCGCAAGCTGGCGAAAAAATACGACTTCTTCCATATCCAGGAAGAAGCGCCCGGCATGGTTTTCTGGCACCCCCGCGGCTGGTCGGTCTATACCGCGCTGGAAGAGTATATGCGTCGGGTTCAGCGCGCCAACGGTTATCAGGAAATCAGGACTCCGCAAATCGTCGACCGCAGCCTCTGGGAGAAATCCGGGCACTGGGAGAAATTCCGCGAGGGCATGTTCACGGTCGAGTCAGAAGCGCGCGACTTCGCCATCAAGCCCATGAACTGCCCCTGCCACGTGCAGGTGTTCAACCAGGGCCTGAAGAGCTACCGGGATCTGCCGCTGCGCCTGGCCGAGTTCGGCAGCTGCCATCGCAACGAACCCTCGGGTACCTTACA
>CAZKCY010000479.1:0-2163 GCA_964551155.1 uncultured Marinimicrobium sp.
GAGTTCCTGGCAATGGTTTCACCGCTTGGGGTCGCCGCGCTGGTTTTATCGCAAAACCGACGCTTTGCTGCCTTGGCTGGGCGGGCTCAGTTTAATTTTGTTGGTGGTGGGCGGTGTCTGGGCTTTGGCGTTTTCGCCGGTGGACTACAAGCAGGGCAACAGCTACCGCATTATCTATCTGCACGTGCCAGCCGCTTTTCTGGCCTTGGCGGGTTACTACATAATGGCGGTAGCCGGCGCTGTGGGCCTGATTTGGCGCATGAAACTGGCTTTTATAGTGATGAAATCCGCCGCTCCGCTGGGCGCTGCGCTGACCTTTGTGTCGTTGGTGACCGGTTCTATCTGGGGTAAGCCTACCTGGGGCACCTGGTGGGAGTGGGACGCACGGATAACCTCAATGCTGATTCTGCTCTTTTTGTATTTGGGCATAATGGCTCTGCAGAGCGCCTTTCAGAGCCGCGACAGTGCCGACAAGGCAAGCGCGATTCTGGCGCTGGTGGGTACCGTGAACATCCCGATTATCTATAAGTCGGTGGACTGGTGGTATACCCTGCATCAGCCGGCGACTTTAAAGCTGACCTCGGCCTCGACCATTCATCCGTCGATGCTTTATCCGCTGCTGACCATGATTCTGGCCTTTTATGTGTATTACGCCTTTGTGCTGTTACTGTACGTGCGCGAGGAGATTTTGCGCCGGGAGCCGCGTACTCAGTGGGTTGCGGATTTGATTCGCGCCGAGGAGCCGCACTTATGAACTTTCAGTTCGAATCCTTGTATGACTTTCTGCAGATGAACGGCCACGGCCCCTATGTTTGGGCTTGCTATGCCATTGTGGCGCTGGTGATGATTTATCTGGTAGTGGCCCCCAGCTGGCGCAAGAAAAGGTTTATGCAACGAGAGCGAGCGCGCTTGAAGCGCCTGGCTCAAGGGCAAGGTGGGAGCACCTAAGCTGGTAATGTTCGAAAACTTGGCCCGGGATTGGACGAATAGTGCGCAGCGGAGCGCTAACTCAAGGTTACAAAGTCTCTATCTAGAGCTTGGACGAATTCAACTAAATACTTGGCAGTCATTCTATGAATCCAGTACGTCGACAGAGGTTGTTCCTGATTATATTCATAGTGGTGTTTTCAAGTGTCGCGGTAGGGCTTATGACCTATGCGCTGCGCGAGAATATCAATCTTTTCTATCCGCCCTCCCAGGTGGTCTCGGGGCAGGTTCCGCTCAACACCAAGATCCGCGCCGGCGGCTGCGTGCGCCCGGGCAGTGTCGAGCGCAGCTCCCGCTCCCTGGAAACCCGCTTTTTGCTGACCGATGGCATTGTCGATTTCCCGGTCTATTACACCGGTATACTGCCGGATCTGTTTGCCGAGGGCGAAGCGGCGGTGGTCAATGGCGAAGTCAGAGCAGACGGGGCTTTTTACGCCACCCAGGTTCTCGCGAAGCACGATGAAAATTACATGCCCCCGGAAGTGGCCGAAGCCATGGCCGATGCCGGCGGCGATCACGACAAGACCTGCGGAGTAATGCAGTATGGTTCCTGAGTTAGGGCATTTTGCCCTGATACTGGCGCTGGTGTTCAGCCTGGCGCTAATGACCCTCCCGCTGATTGGTGCGCACATTGGCAACCAGTTGCTGATGTATTCGGCGCGTTCGTTCAGTGGCGCGCTGTTCTTTTTTGTCGCGGTTGCCTTCGCCTGTCTGGTGTACGCCTTTTTGCAGGATGACTTTTCGGTCTCTTATGTGGCGGGTCACTCCAACAGCTTGATGCCTTACTACTACAAGATCAGCGCCGTCTGGGGCGGTCACGAGGGCTCGCTGTTACTTTGGGTACTGATGCTGGCCGGCTGGACCTTGGCGATTGCTCTGCTGAGCGGCAATTTGCCGATCAATCTGCAGTCCCGTGTGCTGGCGGTGATGGGTTTTATCGCCGTGGGCTTTCTGCTGTTTGTACTTCTGACCTCCAACCCCTTCGACCGTCTCTTGCCGATGCCGCCCACAGACGGCGCAGATTTGAACCCGCTGCTGCAGGATTTCGGCTTGATTGTGCACCCGCCCATGCTCTACATGGGCTACGTGGGTTTTTCCGTCAGCTTCGCCTTTGCCATTGCCGCGCTGCTCAGCGGCCGGCTGGACAGCGCCTGGACCCGCTGGGCCCGGCCCTGG
>CAZKCY010000480.1:0-1505 GCA_964551155.1 uncultured Marinimicrobium sp.
GCCCTCCGAATCCTTGTCCAGCCGCCCGGCGGGATATACGCCGGGCACGTCCACGTAGTCGGCCAGCGTCGGGCCTTCGCCGGTGAACTGGCAGAGCACGCCGAAGGGTTTGTTAAAGGCGATCAGCATGCGTGAAGGATAGTCGCTGCCACGGCCGAGTGCAGCCCACCGCCCGCCGGAAACTTGAATCACCAGAGCTGAAAGGGCAGTATCGTCCCGGGCGACGGCATAAAGGGCATCCTATGCGGCGAAACCGCAGCTTGGATTCCACCGCTTGACTCTGCACGCTCGAGTTGCCTGCGTACTATCTACCAAATATGAGCCGATACCGACTGTTGCAACGTTTCTGCAGAGAATCACTAGCTATGTGGTCACGGGGATTCAAGTATGGCAATAAATCTGAAGGAAGTTGACGGCGTACCCATCAAAGCGACTCATAAGGCTACGTGTCACTGTGGCGCCGTCGAAATCGAGTTCACTCTGCCAGACGGCCTAATCGACGTGCGCCGTTGTGATTGCTCCATGTGTCGCAGAAGAGGAGCCATGGCTGCGTCCGTGCCCTTGTCAGGTATCAGCATCGTTAAAGGTTCGGAGGCGCTGAAGCTGTATCAGTTCAACACTCGGACAGCAAGGCACTACTTTTGCTCCTACTGCGGCATTTATACTCATCATCAGCGTCGGTCCGCCCCGGACCAATATGGCTTCAATGTGGCATGTTTGGAAGGCATTAATCCATTAAAAATTGAAGGAGTCCCTACCTATGACGGCGTTAACCACCCTGCAGACCGCGGCTAAACACTTAACCAAAAGCTCCAGGCGATGCGCTAAAGCGCACGCCTGAGCTTGGCGTTATGTCTAAATTGAGAACGGAGAATCTGTGAGAAGAATAATTGTTTTTGGAAACTCGGGCTCAGGAAAGTCCACATTGGCAAAAGAACTTCGAGATGAAGGATTAGCCCACCTCGATTTAGATACCCTGGCTTGGCTTCCGTCGAATCCGCCCGAACGGCGACCGACAGAGCAGGCGCATGGACAAGTTCAGGCTTTCATTAGCAAAAATGATGGGTGGGTTGTGGAAGGCTGTTACGCGGATTTGCTCGAGTTGGTGAAGCCGTTCGCAAACGAAGCGATTTTTATGAATTTGTCGACGCAGCTCTGCCAGGAAAATGCCAGGAACAGGCCATGGGAGCCTCATAAATACGAATCCAAGGAAGCTCAAGACAACAATTTACCAATGCTTCTTGACTGGATTGCGGGATATATGGAAAGAGACGACTCACTTTCATACGGTGCGCATAGCAAACTTTTCAAAGGATTTAAGGGACAAAAAACAGAGATAACCAGTAATAAAGAAAGACAAAACAAACCGCTCAAAAACGACGCTGAAAGTCGCCCGTTTTAGCGGAGCGTTAAGCTGGGCATGCAAATGAACCCTGCTTCTTGAATCGGGAGCCCCTGAGCAGCGAGAGTGAATGAAAGATCTCATCTTTAGCTATTACTTTCAG
>CAZKCY010000480.1:1533-2152 GCA_964551155.1 uncultured Marinimicrobium sp.
TTTGGCATGTGGGAAGCCGGTGGAAAGACAGTTTTTTCGCCGTATTGATCTATATCGCGATTGTCGCATTGGGTATGTCGGGGGATATCAAGCACCTAAGCCCCGTTGGCGTCATTCATGCGGCCACGGCGTTTTGCATCGCATGGCTGGCGATCAGGTATTACAAGAATCGAATCTCGTACCTTTTCCTCGTTCCATGCTTTTTCATCGGCGTCGTGATCCTGTTCAATGTTTCCTCGGATGAGAGGGGGCTGGAATTGATGGGGCGTTGGACCTCTCCACCAGAGCCAGCTTTGACCCATTGAGGAAACGACGCTCGCCAGGGATCATTCGCCGTCAGTAATTTGAACCGACCGAGCGGCCCAGCCCGGGCGAGGTCAACAAGGTCTTAGTCTTCCTTATCGCCGATCTTGTCCTGTGTCTTGTGCTCGAAGTCACTGGCATCGTGCCGTTCCCGCAACTTGTTCTCCGGCTCCCCGAACACTGAATTGACCATCCGCCCACGCTTGACTGCGGGACGCTCGTCAATTTCCTTCGCCCAGCGCACGACGTTTTCGTATTCGTGGGCCTGCAGGAATTCGGCCGCTCCTTCGTAGACTCGGTCGAGCACCACGCTGCC
>CAZKCY010000481.1:0-2140 GCA_964551155.1 uncultured Marinimicrobium sp.
AGGAGCAAAACTATGCGACTAGCGTTAAAGCAAATAATAATCGGCAGTGTGTTATTGGTCGGTGGCCAGAGTTTAGCCGCCGAAACCGATAGCGAACTGATCGACATGTCCAAGCCGGTGGTCGCCACTGTCGGTACCATCGAGTTTCGCGAGTGTATCCTCGAAGCCAGTGGTCTGGATCGGGAAGTGCAATGCGCCCGCTATCAAGTGCCCGAAGACTATTCCAATCCCGACGGCAAAAAGATCGAACTGTTTATGGTGCGCCTGCCGGCCCGCAAGCCCAAGCAGGAGTTTGAGCCCATGCTGTTTTTAGCCGGCGGGCCGGGCCAGGCCGCCAGCGATGGCTATTTGCACATAGACCGGAACTTCGCCGCCCTGGCCAAAGAGCGGGATTTCTATCTGGTGGATCAGCGCGGCACCGGCCACTCCAACTTGTTCAGTTGCGAGGGGGCGATGGAAAGCGAAGATCTGGTCGAGCTGCAGATGGATCCGGAAAAAATTCAGGAATTTTCCCTAAAATGCCTGGAAGAGTTCCCCGGCGATCCGCGCCAGTACACCACCAGTGTGGCCATCAAGGATTTCGAAGCGGTGCGCAAGGCCTTGGGGTTCGAGCAGTGGAATCTGTTTGGTGCTTCCTACGGTACCCGGGTGGGCATTCACTATATGCGTCGCCATCCGGAAGCGGTGCGCACCGCGGTGCTGGATTCCCTGGTGCCGCCTGACCTGACCCTGGGAACGGAAATCGCCTTTCTCAGCCAGGCTGTTTTATCGCACATGTACCAGCGCTGCGCCGAGGATGAAGCCTGTCACAACCGCTTTCCCAATCTGGAGGCGGAAACTCAGCAACTGTTTGAGCGCTTGGAACAATCGCCTATCGAGGTACAGGCCGAAAGCTTCAGCAGCGGCCAAATCGAAACCATCCAGTTTACTCATGCCCACTTGATGCTGCTGGTGCGTATGTACTTATACAACAGCTCGAGCCTGGCGCTGCTGCCACCCATGCTGCACGAGGCTGCGGTCAGCGATAATTTTGCGCCTCTCGCCCGAGCGGCAAAATCCGCTAGTGAATCCATGGACAATATGATTGCCCTGGGTATGCACAATTCAGTGATGTGTACCGAAGATGTTCGTTTCTATGGCGCGAGCGAAGATTTGAATCGAAAAAATCAGAACACTTACATGGGTACGGCGTTTCTCGAAAATCTTCAGGCCATGTGCAAGGCCTGGCCGATTGGTGTGATGGATGAGGATTTCAAGGAGCCGCTGAAGTCGGCAATACCGGTTCTGCTACTCTCCGGCGAGCAGGATCCGATTACCCCTCCCGAATACGGTGAACAAGTAAAACAACACCTAAGCAACGCCAAACATCTGGTGGTGGAGGGTCAGGGGCATTTCGTCAGCATTCAGGGTTGCGCGCCGCACCTGGTGACCAAATTTGTCGCCGAGGCCAGCGTCCAGGGTTTGAACGCGGATTGTCTCGCTCGGCTGAGCGCGGCGCCGCTGTTTATTAACTTCAACGCCCCCTCGCCCTAAAAGGAGATTACGGCATGATCAAAGCAGTCAATCTGGCCAAGGCGTTCGCCAAGAAGGGCAAGCGCAAAGAAAAAGTCATAGCGGTCAGCGATGTTTCCCTGACCGCCGAAGACGGCGAAATAACCGGCCTCTTGGGCCCCAACGGCGCGGGCAAATCCACCAGCTTGCGCATGCTTACCGGTTTGCTGGAACCCGACTCGGGCACCGGCAGTATAGATGGCTGGGATATTCGCAAGGACAAACTTAAGGTGCGCGAGAGTATCGGTTACTTACCTCATAATGCCGGCATTTACCCGCGCCTTACTGCCCGGGAAAACGTGAAGTATTTTGCCGCGCTGAGCGGCATGAAAAAATCCCTGGTCAACGATCGCGTGGATGAGTTGATCCATATGCTGGACATGGAAGACTTCGCCGAACGCCGTTCAGAGGGCTTTTCCCAAGGCCAAAAAACCAAGGTGGCTTTGGCGCGGGCTCTGGTGCACAAGCCCAAGAACCTGGTGCTCGACGAGCCCACCAACGGCCTGGATGTGATGGCGACTCGCAAGCTGCGCAAAATACTGCGCGACCTGCGCAATCAGGGCCACTGTATTCTTGTCTCCAGCCATAT
>CAZKCY010000482.1:0-2126 GCA_964551155.1 uncultured Marinimicrobium sp.
AATGGCATCCAAGGTCCAGATAAAACGGCCGGCCCAGCCGCCGCCTTCATCGTCATAAACGACAAAATGCGTATCGGAGTTGGTGCCCAGAAAAGAGAACATGCGGTTGAGCTGCTCGGCGGTGGCGATACGGCCGGGCGCCGGCGGAATATTGCTGAGCAGCATTTGCGGTGGAATGTGCAGAGCACCATCGATATGACCCTGCAGATAGCTTTGCTCGCTGCACAAATCCACCAGACGCAAATTCTCGGGCGGATTTTCCAGTAGCTGCGCCAGCTCTTGCGGTTCCATGATCAACGGGAGTGAAGCCATAACCGTGTCCTTCAATCGGAAAACAACAACTTATCTCATGGGCCTAGCTTACCTTTAGTCGCCCGGCTCTGAATAGACTTTTTGCGTGTTAATGCCCGCGACGGTAAGCGGCCATGGGCCTACTGGCGAGGGTTGACCGCCGCGATAATCTGCCGGTAGCTGTCCATTCGGCTCTGGAAGATTTTGCCTTCGGCCAGGGCTTCGCGCAGCGCGCAGCCCGGCTCCCGGTCGTGGGCGCAATCGCGGAATTTGCACATGCCCAGATAGGGCCGAAATTCGATAAAGCTCTCGATGACATCCTCGGGGCTCATATGCCATAAACCGAATTCGCGAATTCCGGGCGAATCGATCAGTCGGCCGCCTTGGGGGAAGTGAAATAAATGCGCGTTGGTGGTGGTGTGGGCGCCGGTCTGGTAATCGGACAGCTCGCCCACGCGCAGATTGATACCGGGCAACAGAGCATTGGCGAGTGAGGACTTGCCAACCCCGGATTGCCCGACAAAAGCGCTGGTAAAGTCCGCCAGGTAATTTTTCAGCTCCTCTATGCCTTCGCTTGTGTGGGTGGAAGCGCGCATGACGGTATAGCCGTGTTCTAGGCCGAGTTGCGGGTAAGTGGCTTCGATTTGGGCGATACGCTCGCGGCTGGCGTCATCGATGCTGTCGACCTTGTTGATCAGAATCATGGGGGTGATGTCGCTGGCTTCGGCGGCCACCAGATAGCGGTCGATCAAATTGAGATGGGCTTCGGGGTAGGGCGCCACCACTATCACCAGCCGGTCGATATTGGCGGCCACGGTTTTGGGCTCGCCGTAAGGGTCGGGGCGCAACAGCGCCGATTTTCTGGGTGAGACGGCGACGACTACGCCGAGCGGATTGCCGTCGCGCCAGATTACCTGATCGCCGGCTACCAGCGAGCCGAGGTTGGTGCGAAAGTGGCAGCGCTTGGTCTGGCCGTCGGCTTCTATCAGTACCTGGGTGCCGTAGTGAGTGATCACCAGCCCGTGCTGTTCGGGGCCCAGGTCGCTTTCGTTGAGTTGCGCATCGGAGTTGGAGGAGCGTTTGTTGGCGCGCGCGCCGCGCTCTTCCTGAATTTTGTTGATCCGCCAGGCCTGGCGGCGTGTGAGTTTGCGCTTACTCATATAGGTGGTGGACTATCTCTCCATCTCTGGCGGTTACCGGTTGTTATGGGGCCGGCAGCGGGTTAATCTGCGAGGCCTTCTATTGTGCCCTATTCAGCAGGAAAATGCCGCTTATGAGCAGTGAAAACAATCTGATTTGGATCGACCTGGAAATGACCGGGTTGGACCCCGACAACGACCTGATTATCGAAATCGCCACAGTGGTGACCGACGCCGATCTCAATATTCTGGCGGAAGGGCCGGTTTATGCGATCAAGCAACCCGACAGCGCCCTGGATGCCATGGACGAGTGGAACACCCGCCAGCATGGCCAGTCAGGCCTGACCCAGCGCGTCAAAGACAGCGACACCAGCCCCGAGCAAGCCGAGGCCGATACCATAGAATTTTTGAAAGATTGGGTGCCGGCGGGCAAATCGCCGATGTGCGGCAACTCCATCTGTCAGGACCGGCGCTTTATGGTGCGCGGCATGCCCAAGCTCGAGCGCTACTTCCACTACCGCAATTTGGATGTCAGCACCGTTAAAGAATTGGCCCGCCGCTGGCGCCCGGAAGTGGCCGAAGGGGTCAAGAAGAGCAGCTCCCATCTGGCCATGGACGACATCAAGGATTCAATTGAGGAGTTAAAGCACTACCGGACGCATTTTTTTAAAGTGTGATTTAGGCAGGCGAAAAAAA
>CAZKCY010000483.1:0-2112 GCA_964551155.1 uncultured Marinimicrobium sp.
TACCTTTATTGCCATTAAAGGCAGCCACATAGTCTTGTATCGCGGTGAACAGGCCCAGCAGGAAGCCGAAGCCCTGGCCCAGGAGCCCCTGAGCGCCAACGGCACCGCGGCTCTGGCTTTGAATGTGGGCAAGGCCACTCAATTGCTCATGGACTCGCCCCCCGCTCTAGCCGCCATGGCTGTCGGTAATAACAACTGCGAGATGATGTACTCGGGACTGCTGCAGCTCAGTAATATGCCATTCGAGTTGTCTTACCAGGAAACCATTAACGATCTGGGCTGGGACGGAAGCATGGATTTGAACATGACTTTTGCGCTGAGCGACGAGGCCAGCCTGCCCGGCACCTACAAGATGATGACCCTGGCCGGTGATTGCAGTTGGGAGCCCATGGGTACCGAAGAGTTGCGCAGTGACGGTACTGGTCGTTACCACCAAATGGACGATAGCGCAGCCTGCGCCACTTTAGAAAGCGAATACAGCTGGGAGAAACTTGGCGGCGAACTGGTCCAGAAAACTCTCTCTCAGCGCAGCCGCACCAGCTGTGACGCCGACTGGGAAGAGCAGGAAACCGAAGATTTCAGTTGCACTCTGATGAAGGTCGAGAGCGACGGTTTCTACTGCCTCTGGCAAGAGGGCACCGAGGTGGATATTTACCACTATCAGCGTCAGTAACTGAGGCGGCCCGGTTTCCGGGCTTAGCAAAGGGGCTCTGCCCAGACCAAGAAAAAGAGGCGCCCAGCGCCTCTTTTTTTTGGTCCTGTTACTATCCTCGGGTGGGACTTTTAGATTGGCTATCCTCATCTGAGGACGTTGCTCTAAGATGACTTTTGTACCGGCTTCTTTGCCAACCTGGTTTTTATTCTGCGCGGAGGGAATAAAACCCGCTCAGAAACGTTGTCTGTAATATGAGGCCTGAATGACACTGGATTTTCGCTCCCAACTGGTGGCTTTGCTACCGCGTCTGAGGCGCTTCGCGCTCGGCTTGACGGCCAACCGGCAGGAGGCCGACGATCTGATTCAAGCCGCCTGTGAAACGGCTTTGGCCAAAGAGCATCAGTGGCAGCCGGGCACCCGGCTGGACTCCTGGGTGTACCGGATTATCCAGACTCAGCGGATTGATCAACTGCGCCGCGCAAAGCACGAGCCGGTGAATCTGACCGCCGAGACCATGCAGGAGTGGGAAGAGGTTCAGAGTAGTGATCGGTCAGAAAACCAAGACCTGCTTCGGCACACCTTGAAGGCGCTGGAGCAATTGCCAGAGGAGCAACGAGTCGTGATGTTGCTGGTGGTCATTGAGGGCCATTCCTACCGGGAAGTGGCCGAACAACTGCGAATTCCGCAAGGCACTGTCATGAGCCGACTGGCGCGCGCCCGGCTGCGGCTGCAGGAATTGCTGGGACCAGAGAGCGGGTCAACCGACTGAGAGACAGCGCAATGAAAGATACCGATTTTGAATTGATTATGGTCTACGCCGATGGTGAAGCCGGCCCCGAGGAGACCTCCCGGGCCGAAGCGCTGTTGGCGGAGCAACCGCAGGCGCGCGCGGCCCTGGCGCGTCTGCGCGCGCTGGACACCCAGATAAAAGCGAGCCTGGATTCGGTGCTGGACGAGCCGGTGCCGGAGCGGCTGATCAAAGCGGCGACGGCGCAAGAGCCTTCCAGAAATCGGGTGCTTCGTTTCCCGACGCGTTTGGCTCCTTCGCACTGGGCGCTGGCGGCTTCGGTGATACTGGCCGTGGGCGGCGCCTTTTTCTGGATGGCCGGGCCCGAGCCGGGCGCGGACTCAATGCAGAGCTTCGTGTATCAAACGCTGGAACAGACCCCCAGCGGCGCAAGGCGCAGCCACCCGAAACGGGACTGGCAAGTGATGCCCCTGGCGAGCTACCAGAGCGCCGATGGTCGCCTGTGCCGTGAATACGCCGAGCGAAGCGTCCATGACACGCGCTTGGGCTTGGCCTGTCGATCGGCCGAAGGCGAGTGGCAGACGCTGGTTTCCCAGCAGCAAGTGACCGGCGAAGTTTACCTACCGGCCTCGGGACCCACTTCAGAAATGGAACAGGTCCTCCAGGGACTGGCCGCCGGCGAGCCGCTGAGCGCCGAGGAGGAGAAGGC
>CAZKCY010000484.1:0-2085 GCA_964551155.1 uncultured Marinimicrobium sp.
ACAATGCTCAGGCTACCGCCCTCTTCGATGTTGCGCGCGGCGCCGAAGAAACGCTTGGGGCGTTCCAGCGCGTGGGCGTCGACACCACCGGTCAGCACCTTGCCCGATGAGGGCACTACGGTGTTGTAAGCGCGCGCCAGACGGGTAATAGAGTCGAGCAGAATGATCACGTCTTTCTTGTGTTCCACCAAACGCTTGGCGCGTTCGATAACCATGTCGGCCACTTGTACGTGGCGGGCGGGCGGTTCATCAAAGGTGGAGGCGACCACTTCGCCGCGCACCGAGCGCTGCATTTCAGTCACTTCTTCCGGGCGCTCATCGATCAGCAGAACGATCAAGTGACACTCGGGATTGTTGCGGGTAATGGCCTGAGCCATGGCCTGCATCATTAATGTTTTACCGGCCTTGGGCGGGGCTACGATCAAGCCGCGCTGACCTTTACCGATGGGGGCGATCAAGTCGATGATCCGGCCGGTCAAATCTTCGGTGGAGCCGTTGCCGGCTTCCAGAATCAGACGCTCGTCAGGGAACAGCGGCGTGAGGTTTTCAAACAGAATTTTGTTGCGCGAGCTTTCCGGTTTGTCGAAATTGATTTCGTTAACCTTCAGCAGGGCAAAGTAGCGCTCGCCTTCTTTCGGCGGCCGGATCTTGCCGGAGATGGTGTCACCGGTACGCAGGTTGAAGCGTCGGATCTGACTCGGGGAGACGTAAATATCGTCCGGCCCGGCGAGGTATGAACTGTCGGCAGAGCGCAAAAAGCCAAAGCCGTCCTGGAGAATTTCCAACACCCCGTCGCCGTATATGTCTTCGCCGCTTTTGGCGTGACGCTTTAGGATGTTGAAGATAACGTCCTGCTTGCGCGAGCGGGCCATGCTTTCCAGCCCCATTTCGCGTGCGATGGTAATCAGTTCTTCAATGGGTTTGGCTTTTAGATCGGTTAGATTCATACAGTGTGACTTTGTTGTGAGTGGTTGTGGGTTGCGGATAAAGTGCCGAGCGGCGATGAAATCTGCTGGTATTGAATTTGGGTTCGCCTTTTTAAGCCACCCTGAGGCGACTCTTTAAATTTATAGGCGAGATTGAGCCGACAGTAACCGCTGTTGACGCTGTTTGTAAGTCCACCGATGGTTAGAGCGGATAAGAACCACTTAACGCTGGGGCAGGGAAAACAAGCGGGAGTTTTTCGTATACGCAGCTAGTCTATTAGCAGGCTGCTACGTTTGCCGTGCGATTTGGCTGGATAGTCGGTTAGCTGAATCAAGGCAGGGCAAACATCGGATTTGCCGAGTATAGCGGCAAAATTCTGCTAGTGCAAAGCGAAACCGACATTTAGTTAGTGCTTTTGCGTCGGCCAGAAACAACGCTGCCGGACCTGGGTCCGGCAGCGTTGAGGTTTTAACTTATACGGCTTTGTCGATGAAATCGACCAGTTGTGCCTTGGAAAGGGCGCCAACCTTGGTGGCATCGGGCTCGCCGTTCTTGAAGATAATCAAGGTGGGAATGCCGCGAATGTTGAATTTGGCTGGGGTCGCTTTGTTGGCGTCTACATCCAGCTTAGCGATTTTGATCTTGTCGCCGTAGGTGCCAGCCAGCTCGTCCAGGATAGGCGCGATCATTTTACAGGGTCCGCACCAGGCCGCCCAGAAGTCGACCAGTACTGGTTTTGATGAATTCAGTACTTCTTCTTCAAAATTGGCGTCGGTTACGTGAACAATGGCGTCACTACTCATATTGGTGCAATCTCCAAACCTGTATGTGTGGCTTAAATGTACCGGTCGGGCCGGCCTCAAGTGTTATGGGCATAATAAGGATTGACTTGCGCTCAGGCAAGGGGCAAAAACTAATGGTGCTTATAAAAGCAGACAATCGCGAGGTTTTGGGCGCAATTTGGCTAGATTTGGACGATTTAGCCGCTGGTAGGTGTTTTTCGCGCCTGGGCTAGAGGTAAAAAGCTAGGCCCCGAAAGGCCTGGCTTTTTATGGTCTATAAGTCGCTTTAGCGTGCGGTGACCTGCTTGACGCCATCTTCCGAAGCTAACAGCAGCAAGTCGGCCGGTTTGCGGGCGAACAGGCCATTGGTGACAAC
>CAZKCY010000485.1:0-2073 GCA_964551155.1 uncultured Marinimicrobium sp.
GTCTTGGTATCACCCGTACCATGGAACAATACCTCCAGTACTTGGTGAATATAGTAGCATCCATGGACGACGAGCAATTGCAACCGGTGTTTTGTATCAATGGCTCCAAAGAAATGCCCGAGCGAATCGCCGAGGCGTTTCAGGGCTACCGCGGTATGGGACCGGTGAGAATTGGAAATCAGGCCGCTGAACAAGTTCAGCACGATGTCTACGGCGCTGTGGTTCTTTCTGCGACCCAAATGTTTTTTGACGAGCGAATTCGCCGCCGAGGCGACTGCGGCTTGTTTCAGATGTTGGAGCGGGTGGGTGAGAAGGCTCTCGCCTTTTATAACCAGCCCGACGCAGGTTTGTGGGAATTGCGCGGTAGGCAACATATTCACACCTTCAGTAGCATGATGTGCTGGGCGGCAGCAGATCGCTTGGCGAAGATCGCGGGGAAAATGGACCTACCTGACCGAGAGAAATTTTGGCGCGCTGGCGCGAGGGATATTCGAGAAGCCATCGAAAAGCACGGTTTCAACTCTGAGCTGAATAGTTACACCGCAACCTGGGGCGGCGACACTATGGATGCCAGTTTGCTCTTGGCTTGCGAGCTTGGCTATGTGGACGGTAAAGACCCGCGCTTTATTGGCACCCTTGAGTGTGTCGAGAAAGTTCTAAAACCTTCCACGAGCCGCTACTTGTTCCGTTATGTTATCGAGGACGATTTCGGCTCGCCGGAAAACGCTTTTACCATTTGCTCCTTCTGGTACATAGATGCCTTGGCCGCGGCGGGCCGGCGAGATGAGGCCAGAGAATTGTTCGAGGAGCTTTTGAGTCGGCGCAATAAATTGGGTTTGTTGTCTGAGGATATCAATCCCAAAACCGGCGAGTTGTGGGGTAATTTCCCACAAACTTACAGCATGGTGGGCATTATCAACAGTGCCCGAATATTGAGTAAGACATGGGAGTCTGCTTTATGAGTCGTTTAGTGGTGGTATCGAATCGGGTTGCGAAAATGGAGGGCGGCAAGCCAGGCTCGCAAGGCGGCCTCGCCGTCGGGGTTGTCGCGGCTATGGGCAAGTCCGGTGGCCTCTGGTTTGGCTGGAGCGGCGAGACCGAAAACCGCGATGATATAGAACCGAAAATAGAAACCCAGGGCAACATTGATTACGCCACTGTCAGCCTTACAACCACTGAATATAAACAGTACTACAAAGGTTTTGCCAACAGTGTGCTCTGGCCTTTGTTTCATCAGCGCCCAGATCTAATGAGTTATGAAGCCTCTGATTATCAGGGCTATCTAGAGGTCAACCATAAAATCGCGCGGCATTTGATGCCGCTGCTACGCCCTGACGACACTATCTGGATTCAGGACTACCACTTAATTCCTCTGGGAAAAATATTGCGCGATGCCGGCGTTAAATCGCCTATTGGATTTTTCCTGCATACGCCTTTCCCGCCACTGGATTTACTGCGCACTGTGCCCGATTACCGCGATGTGCTTTTGCAAATGATGTCCTACGACTTAGTGGGCTTTCAAGCCGAGTCGGATTATCGCGGCTTTTCCATGAGCATTATCTACGGTTTGGGCGGTCAATCTCTACCGGAGGACTATTACCGCTATGAAGACTATTGTTGCAAGATTGGCGTCTATCCCATCAGCATTGAAACCGATGCGCTTAGAGAAGTCGGTAAAGCCGGGGAAGAATCTGAGGAGTATAAGCGGCTAGACTTTAGCCTTGCCGACCGCCAGCTGATTATCGGTGTTGACAGGCTAGACTATTCCAAGGGTTTGGAGCAGCGCTTGTCGGCCTACGAGCGTATGCTGAAAAAACAACCCGAATTACTGCGCAACGTGGTGTATTTGCAGATAGCGCCGACTTCCCGTGGGGATGTAACTGCCTATAAAGATCTGGCAAAAAAAATCGACCGACAGGTTGGTCATATAGTCGGAACCTATGCGGACTTTGACTGGGTACCGCTGCGCTACCTCAACCGCGGTTTTAAACGCGAGACGATTTTGGCCATGTACAACCTGGCCAGCGTCGGCTATGTAACGCCTTTGCGTGATGGTATGAATCTGGTCGCTAA
>CAZKCY010000486.1:0-2067 GCA_964551155.1 uncultured Marinimicrobium sp.
ACAACACCAATGGCAATATCAATACCCTGCAAATGGAAAATGGCGATACCATTATCATTGATGCCGAAGCCAACCAGATCACGCTGGACATCAGCGCTGAAGAGATGGAAAAGCGGCGCGCCAATTGGAAACCGCAACCGCCGCGCTACACCCGAGGCGTACTGTCCAAATTTGCCAAAACGGTGAGCTCAGCGTCCGAAGGCGCGGTGACCGACAAGTAATCGTCCCTTGCGATAGCGTCAGCTAATGGTTAGTCAGTGGCTGGCGACTATCGCGTCTAGTATCCGGCTCATAATTTTGTTCAGTCGCTCGAATTGCTCCGGGCCGGCGGTGATCTGCTCGGGGTTCTGCACATAGGCTGAGCCGTCGAGCTCATCGCCGGCATTTTCAATCAGTGCTTGGGCCAGTCGAGGCGTGGTTTCCAGGTGAAACTGGAAACCGAACACCTTGTCTCCGATGCAAAAGGCCTGGTTGTCGCAGGCTTCGCTGCTGGCCAGATGGGTGGCGCCGGGTGGTAGCTCCAGTCTATCGCCGTGCCAGTGGAATGCTTCAAACTGCTCCGGCAACACCGAACTCAGTATGGTGTCTTTGACTTGGGCGCTGCGCCTGACCGGAAACCAGCCAATTTCTTTGTGGGTATTGCGCTCGACCTTGGCGCCGCTAACCCGCGCGATCAACTGGGCTCCCAGGCAGACTCCCAGCACGATTTTTCCCGCATCTATGGCGGCTCGAATCAGCGCTTTCTCGGCCTTTAACCAGGGGTAGTCGACTTCGTCGTCTACATTCATAGGGCCGCCCATCACTATCAGCCAGTCAAAGCTGTTCACACTCGGCGGGGCATCGCCTCGATACCAGTGGGTGGCGCTGGTGGTGGCCCCGTGCTGGCGAAAGTACTCGGCCATACTGCCCAGACCTTCGAAAGGCACATGCTGCAGGTAGTGAATATGGGTGCTCACGGTTATCTCCTTTTGGGCAAGCGTCGACCATGAAGGCCCTGATCGCGATATCTTTGATTACAATAGCTCAGGCATGGCATCTGAGTCATGGTAGCGCAGACTCGAGCATAGCGGCAGCCCTTTCAAGTTTACGGTTTTGACGCCAGGATCGTGTATAATCCGAGCACATTTCGTCCATTAGGTGATGGTTTTGATCGGAAAACTCTTCAATAAGTTGGCTGGAAAAAACGAATCGGCAGCTCAGCCGAAAGCGGTTTCAGAATCACAGGGCTCGGCGCGCAAGCATACTGGCGGCCAAGCTCGACAAAAGTCCGGCAGCCAGGCCGAACGCAACAGTCAGGGCGCCAGGGATTCCTCGCCTAACCCGCATCAGCCCCAGCATCAAAAGGGCGATAACAAAGACGATAAGCCCAAACGCAGCCGTTCCCGCAGCGGACGCGGACGTCAGCGCGGCTCGCGCGCGGAAACGACTCCGGCTAAGCCCTGGGATCTGTCCCAGTTCCCGGTTCCGGAAGTCGAGGGCAAAACCCGCTTTCACGATTTTGGGCTGGAAACCAGCCTGATGCACGCCATCGCCGACCTGAAATTCGAATACTGCTCCCCCATTCAAGCCCAGTCGCTGCCCTTGGCTCTGCAGGGTAGGGATGTCGTGGGTAAAGCCCAGACCGGCACCGGCAAAACCGCGGCCTTTTTGACCGCAATCATCGACGATTTACTGAAAAACCCCATCGAAGAGCAGCGCTACGCTGGCGAAGCCCGGGCCCTGGTAATAGCGCCTACCCGCGAGCTGGTGATGCAGATTGCCGAAGACGCCCGCCTGCTGTGCAAATACACCGATTTGAAAATCCACACTCTGGTCGGTGGTATGGACTACAGCAAGCAGCAGCACCGTTTGCACGATACCCTGGTGGATATTCTGGTTGCCACTCCCGGGCGGCTGCTGGATTTTTGCCGCAAGCAAGACGTCTACCTCGATCAGCTCGAAATTCTGGTGATTGACGAAGCCGACCGGATGCTGGACATGGGCTTTATCCCCCAGGTGCGCCAGATAGTGCGCCAGGCGCCCAAGCGCGAGGACCGTCAAACCTTATTCTTCTCCGCCACTTTTACC
>CAZKCY010000487.1:0-2064 GCA_964551155.1 uncultured Marinimicrobium sp.
GAACATTCTCAGCTTCCAGCGACTGTAAATCGGCTTGTTGAAGCTGCCGGGCTTCACCGGTGAGCATTGGGCTGAGGGTTAAGTAAATGGGCGCGCCGGGGTAGTCTGCCTGCACGCCGGCAATCATTTGTTCCATAGCGGCGCGATAACCGGACGCGGCCCCCTCCCAGAAATCGTTGGTGCCTATGGCGATCACTACCGCATCCGGGCGGTACTGAGTTTGATCCCACTCGCTTTCCAGATCAGTACCCAGCGTTAACTGCCGCCTTTCCCGAATGGTCGGATCAGTTGGGGTCTTCTGGCCGTAGCCGCGCCAGACGCCGATGCCCGACCAAGCAATGGTGTGCACCTCCGCATTTAGCTGCTCGGCGGCAATATGAGCATAGGCTTTTAACGGCGTACTGGTTTCGAGGGAATATTTGCACTCGCCACTGGCGCCTTCGACGCCATAACCGGCGGTAATCGAATCCCCCAGTATCAGCAGCTTGCGTTCAGGTGTCTCGGGCGGCTTACCCAAATAGCCGTCTACCAGGGGAGCGGTAGTGAAGGCACTAATCCCCGAAAACGACTCCGACAGACGCGTAATCCGAATCTTGTGGACCTGATCGGTTAAGCCTTGCGCCAGAGTATAAATTTCCTGTTCGGGCGTTACCCACAACTCCCGCTCATTGCCATCCACGTTGACCTGAAATCGAATCCGCTGTTCGGTTTCGATACCGATACGGGCTTCAGTGCCGCGAAAGCGAAACTCTATCGCCGAGCCCGGCCAAGTGAACCGAGCTTCACCCTGAGGAGTCAGGTCAAAACGGCCAATTAAGCGAACATCCTGCGCATCAAAACCGTTTTTTGGCGCCTCGTCCGCCAAAACAAAACCAGCGCCTAGAGAAAACAAAACGCCCACAACAAGATGAATCAAGCGCATAAAATCATTACCTTTGAAATTTTAGGACTGCTCTGACAGGGGGTTTTTATCCAAGCCAGCTAGAGGGGAGTTCGCCTGGGAATCTTCTACATCCTCTGAATAAATGATGCAATCGCGACCGGCCTCCTTAGCTTGGTATACCGCCTCATCGGCGCGTGCCAACCAGCTTTCCGCCGAATCCTTAGGCTTCAATACCGCTAGCCCAAAAGACGCAGTTACCGGCCCTGAGGGGCTTTTTAGCGATTTTTTAATTTCGCTCTGTACATGAGCCACCACCTCACGCAAACCTTGGCCATTCACCCCGGCAAACAAGAGTACAAACTCCTCGCCCCCAAAGCGAAAAATCTGATCCGAACGGCGAGTACTGGCCTCGAGAATCGCCACAAAGTCCATTAGGATCTGATCGCCCACCCCGTGTCCGTGCTGATCATTGACCGCCTTAAAATGATCAAGATCGACCACCGCCAAGCCATAGGGAAGCTGGTTGCGGGAGTGAGCCTCAATGGCACGCTGCAACTCCTCATCCATGGCGCGTCTATTGCCCACTCCAGTCAAAGGGTCCCGCAACGCCAAGTGCTCCAACCGACTTCGTTGAGATTCATTGCGCAATGAAAAAACATAGGCGCTGGCGCTGAGAACCAGCGCCGACATAACAAAAGACCAAGCCTGCTCTAGACTATTAAACGCTGCCCCATGAATCGCCAAAAACAATACCGAGGTTACCGCGAATATGCCGGCCAAGCGGGGCGAGGTGAGGAAAAAGCTGGCCAGGAGCGCCGGATACACCCAGGCCAAACCCACATCTCCAGCCAAGGTGGCAGCCGTAACGCTACCCGCACAGATCACCAACGCCAAAACCAGCCCCGAACGCACTGTGTCGTTGGTGCGCCAGGCATAGATAACATTGGCGACAACGGCCAGAAGAATAACCGTATCAACCACACCGATTAGGTAATCTCCCCGCGCAAGTCGCCAGACGGCGAAAGGCGTAATCCCCACCAGCGCGCATCCTGCCAGCAATGTCATGACGGAGAGGCGGAAATTGGTACGCAAACGGTAAAGCATATGCTTAGCTCTTGTAGAAGCCTCCAGCTTACAATAGCAACCGAAGAAGCGAGTCAATGCTCCCTGAAGGCAAGGAA
>CAZKCY010000488.1:0-2041 GCA_964551155.1 uncultured Marinimicrobium sp.
GTTTCTAATGACTCTGGCAAGAGGGCACCGAGGTGGATATTTACCGCTATCAGCGTCAGTAAGCCGGATAAGAGACCTTCAAAAAGAGGCGCTTAGCGCCTCTTTTTTTGGATGCGGTCCATAGAACAAACAGCACGCCCGAAGCCGAAGAAAAGAAGAACCAGGTTTAAATTCCTCGTTTTCTCTTTACAAATAGCTCATTGCTTTTCCTCGGCCTTGTTAATCCGCTCACTATTCGGTGCGACTTGGCGCAAACCCTGGGTCCAATCCTTGGCGGCGTCTTCGTTGCCCGCAGCCTTCGCTGCACGGGCGGCACCTTTGAGGGTGTTGTAGCGTTGCGGCCAGGTGCCGTCCGAGCGCTCGTAGGCGACCAGTGCATCTTGCGGTCGATCGAGCGCCAGCAGCAGATCGCCGAGTGCCTCGTAGGGCGGATACAAAGCTCCGGGCGTGACTGGGTGCTTCTCGACGGTGGCTTCCAGCTCACCGGCGGAGCGCATTCGCTCGACGGCAAGCTCGGGCTGGTTTTCGGCCATGGCAATCCAGCCGTCCAGTATCAAACGGTCGACTTCGATGTAGGTCGAAAAACGACGGTCGGCGGCCGATTTTGCGTTTTCTCTCAGTGTGGCCAAACGTTGCTCCGCCTCGCGCGCGCTGGCCAGGTCACCGGACTGCACGGCCCCCATTCCTCGGGCAAACCAACTGATTCCCTCAGGCCAGGCAAAGGCGTTCCAGTCGATATAATCGGGTTCCCGGGGCTTGACGGCCGTGGCTGCCTCCCAATTCCGAGTTTCGACCGCCAGGCGCGCCGGTATGGAGGAAAGGTGATAGGCGCCGGGAAAATTCGCCTGGTGTGGTCCATTTGCCTGCGCCGACTCCCAAACTTTTTGCGCGGCACTGTCTTCGCCCCGCTGAAGATGACCGTAGACCAGGTAGTCGAGCGCGTGAATGTAATGAAACGACAGGGCACCTTCGCTTTTATGACCGAGTGCGGCCTGGGCGGAGCGCTCATTCCAATCAATCACTTGAGGCCAGTCGCCCAGGCGTACATAGATGTGGGAGGGCATGTGCAGGGCATGGGGCACATTTGGGGCTATGTGGCCGTAGGACTTCACTATTTCAAGGGCGTTGTCGGCGCGGCCGTCGGCATCGGTGGCGTGAATGGTGTAGTGCACGGCACCGGGGTGGCGGGGTTCTTCTTCCCAGATTTCGCGCAGCACCGACTCGGCCTCATTGTGCAGGGCTTGGCGGTCATCGGCTTCAAGTGCTAATGCCAAACGCGACAAAGCGTAGAGCGATGCGACATCGTGATCGCCGGGGAAGGCCCTATAGGCTTTGGCCATGCCTTCAATCCAGCCGGCAAATCTCGGCTGAAGGCGGTCGGTATCGGGCTCAAAAAAAGCGGCCGTGGCTTTGACCAACCGTTGTTCGCGCTCATCATCGACCAACTCGTCAGCCCGTTTAATCGCCTCCAGGCCGTGGGCGATATCGTTTGCACTGGGTACTGTGCCCCATAACGGCTGAAACAAAGTGGTCGCTATGCCCCAATGGCCCATGGCGCAATCAGGATCGGCGCGGACAATTTGTTCGAACTCGGCCCGGGCTTGAACATACATCATGTGGTGCATCAGCCCCAAGGCCCGGTTAAATTTAGCGTGCACGGATTCATCGCAGTTGACTCGAAAGTCGACGGCTCCGACAGTGTCGTCACTAACTACCGGTTGATCATCGTGCATGTGTTGCGCCGAGACAGCGACGGCCCAAACCAGAGTGGTAAATAAGAAAAGAAAACGAGAGGGGATATTCATGACCAAACTCCTTCTGCATGTGTTGCAAAGTTTCGCCTGCCATCTGCCGGAGGGCCACTACAACACGCCGCTATCGGAGATCCCTGCAGGCGACTTGTACAGACCTCAAACTACTCCGATTTGAATCGATTTTCTATCGCTAAAAAATTGGCGTGGGAATGATCGGACAAGAGAAGAAGCATCAGTGTTTAGGCGACCGCCTTTTGCTCCAAAAGCATTTGGCGCCAAATGGGCTC
>CAZKCY010000489.1:0-2013 GCA_964551155.1 uncultured Marinimicrobium sp.
AATTTCGTATCGGGGGCTTCAAGCTCGGCTTCTGGTTCGCTCAGCAAGGCTCGATCTACGTCTTTTTGGTATTGATCTTTGTCTATGTGCGCAAGATGAACCAGCTCGATCGCCGTTTCGGCGTAAGCGAAGAGGAGTAGCCCCGTGGATGTACAAACCCTGACCTACCTGATGGTGGGCGCCAGCTTCGCGCTCTATATTTACATTGCCGTGCGCTCCCGTGCCGGCAGTACCGGTGACTTTTACATCGCCGGCGGCGGCGTGCACCCGGTGGCCAACGGTATGGCCACCGCCGCAGACTGGATGTCGGCGGCGTCGTTTATCTCCATGGCCGGTCTGATCTCTTTTATGGGCTATTCGGGCAGCGTCTATCTGATGGGCTGGACCGGCGGCTATGTGCTGCTCGCCCTCTGCCTGGCGCCCTATTTGCGCAAGTTCGGCAAGTTTACCGTGCCGGATTTTATCGGCGATCGCTACTACTCCCAGACCGCCCGAACGGTGGCGGTGGTTTGCGCGATTTTCGTGTCTTTTACCTACGTAGCCGGTCAGATGCGCGGCGTCGGCGTGGTGTTTTCCCGCTTTCTGGAAGTGGAAGTCACCACCGGCGTCTTCATCGGCATGGCGATTGTGTTTTTCTACGCGGTGCTCGGCGGCATGAAAGGCATTACCTACACCCAGGTGGCTCAGTACTGCGTAATGATTTTCGCCTTTACCGTACCGGCGGTGTATATCAGCCTACTGATGACCGGCAACCCCATACCCCAACTGGGCTTTGGCAGCACTCTGGCAGGCACCGACGTTTACCTGCTCGATCGGCTGGATGGCCTGTCGGTGGAGCTGGGTTTTAACGCCTATACCGAGGGCCGGAAATCCACCATCGATATGATGGCGATTACCGCCGCCCTGATGGTGGGCACCGCCGGCCTGCCCCATGTGATAGTGCGCTTTTTCACCGTCCCAAAAGTGCGCGACGCGCGCAAGAGCGCCGGCTGGGCACTGCTGTTTATAGCCGTGCTCTACACTACCGCGCCGGCGGTGGCCGCCTTTGCACGTACCAACATGATCCAAACCATCAACGGTCCGGTATCCGAAGGCGTGAAGCAGGCCGATATGCCCGGCTGGATTCACAGCTGGACCACCACCGGGCTGATTGAGTGGGATGACAAGAATCAGGACGGGCGGCTGTTTTACAGCGGCGATGAGCGCAATGAGATAGCCGTGGACCCGGATATCATGGTGCTCGCCAACCCGGAAATTGCCAAGCTGCCCAACTGGGTGGTGGCCCTGGTGGCTGCCGGGGGGCTGGCCGCGGCGCTCTCGACCGCGGCGGGCTTGCTGCTGGTGATCTCCACGTCCGTGTCCCACGATTTGCTCAAACGCAACCTTATGCCCCGAATATCGGAGAAGCAGGAGTTGCTGTTCGCGCGAATGGCAGCCGCGGCGGCGGTATGCGTGGCGGGGTATCTGGGCATAAATCCACCGGGCTTTGTCGCGGAGGTGGTGGCCTTCGCCTTTGGCCTGGCAGCGGCGACTTTCTTCCCGGCGATCATCATGGGAATTTTCTTCAAGCGTATGAATCGCGAGGGCGCGGTCTGCGGCATGCTGGCGGGGCTGGTGTTTACCACCGCTTACATCATTGCTTACAAAGGCGTGTTTATTGAGCCGCTGATTGCCAACACTCCGGAAAACTGGCTGTTCGGCATATCACCAGCCGGCATTGGCGCTGTGGGTATGTTGCTCAATCTGGTAGTGGCATTCACCGTCTGGCGCTTTACCGATGACGCGCCCGAGGATATTCAGGAGTTGGTGGAAAGCATTCGCTTTCCCCAGGGCTCAGGCATGGCCCAGGGCCACTGAGTTTAACTCGAAGATGGCTGGAAGCTGAGCGCTAAACTCAGCTTTCCAGCCAAACCTCCCGCACCCACTGCCAGACATCGCTCCAGCTTTCGTCGGTCAGATCATCGTCGCGCCAGAAGCGCACTTCGCCGTCCGGCTCGACGCAGTAATAGTTGC
>CAZKCY010000490.1:0-2004 GCA_964551155.1 uncultured Marinimicrobium sp.
CCTGCCAACGCACGCGTTTCGTCCCGCCCGCCACCACGTACTCCCCCTCGATGACCAGGGTTTCCAGAACCAGTTGCCCACCCGGGCGCAACGCCTCTTTCAATTCGCGCAGATGATCCATTGGGGAGCGACGGTGATAGAGCACACCCATGGAAAACACCGTGTCGAAAGCCTGCAGGTTGGGCGGCAGAGCTTCTATCCCCAAAGGCAGCACATCCACGGGATGCCAGTTTCCCGCCAGCTGTTTCAAGGCCTGAAACTGGACCACGAATCGGGGTGAGGGGTCTATGCCTATTACTCGTGCCGCACCTTCGCCCAGCATGCGCCAGCAATGATAGCCATTACCGCAGCCCACATCCAGCACCAGGCGGTTATGCAGCGGCGCGAGATGAGGCGCGACTCTGTCCCATTTCCAGTCCGAACGCCATTCGGTGTCAATGTGAATGCCGTAAATCCAATAAGGGCCTTTGCGCCAGGGAATCAGCGCCTCCAACGCTGTGCGCAGCCTGGCCTGAGTTTCCGGGTCGCAGTCCTCGGGCGCGCCTATGGTGACGCCGTGCTTGAAATCCAGCCGCGAAGGAGCCAACTGAGGCAGTTGGGCCAGGGCCGCGCGCCATAGGGGTAAGTCGCCATAGCGGCGTTCGTCCAGGCCGGCGGCGATTTGCTCGGGCAGCCGTGTGGCCCAAGAGGCGAGGGGGCCCTCAGACAGAGCCTCGATCAGGGTTTGATAATCAATCATTTAATGGCAATCAGAGAGGCGAAGTTAAAACATTGGAACCAGACGTCGACGCTGCCAAAGCCCGCCTGGCGCAGGCGCTCTCTATGGCTGGGTAGGGATTCGGGCAGCAGAACCTGCTCTAGAGCGCTGCGCTTTTGGGCGATTTCCAGGTCGCTGTAGCCGTTGGCGCGCTTGAAGTTGTGGTGCAGTTCTATCATCAGTTCATTGTGCAACTGATCTTCAAAAGCCACTTTCTCCGACAGAATCAATACGCCGCCCGGGCGCAAGCCGGCATAAATTTGCTCAAGTACCGGCAAACGCCCGGCGAGCGGGATAAATTGCAGGGTAAAATTGAGCACCACCATAGAGGCATCGCGGGGTTCGACTGATTGGATATCGCTACAGATCAATTCCACTGGAGTTTCCGCCGAATCGGCCGCTAGCACCTGACGACAGCGCTCGATCATCGCCTCGGAATTGTCGACGCCCACAATCCGGCAATCGGCGGCACGAATCCGGTGGCGCATCGCCAGAGTGGCGGCGCCCAGGGAGCAGCCCAGGTCGTAACAGCGACTGCCCGACTGGGCATAACGCTCGGCCAGCTCCCCGATCATTTTTATGATGGTGGCATAGCCTGGCACTGAGCGTTTGATCATGTCCGGAAACACATCGACCACGGCCTTATCGAAGGCAAAGCGGCGTACTTCGGCTAAGGGATCGGCGTAGAGTTGGTCGGGCTTGTGGCTGGACATAGCGATTACCTAGGGAAAACCCGGGCATTATAGAGCAACAGTCTCGAGCCGTCAGCGATTCTATAACGGAGCTGGGACCAGGCGTATTTTTCTTTCAAGTTGTTAAAACTGCGTTATTCTTTAGCAAAATAAGCAGTTACCTAGTGGTGGAGTTAGTCTATGGCTTTTGCTGATTACAGCAAGCTGAAAGTGTTGATCGTCGACGATTTTGATAACTTCCGCTTGACGGTTGCTAAGATGTTGCATGAGTTCGGCGTGGCGGCGGTGGACAGTGCCGCCAATGGACTCGATGCGCTGCGCTACTGCCGGCAGAATCGTTACGATTTTATTCTCTGTGATTACAATCTCGGTCCGGGCAAAACCGGTCAGCAAGTCCTGGAGGATTTGCGCCACCGGCGACTGTTACACAGCGATAGCCTGTTTATTCTGGTCTCGGCGGAGTCCAGCAAGCAGGTGGTCATGGCGGCCTACGATTACGAGCCCGACGACTACCTAGCCAAACCTGTTACCACTAAGGCTTTGCGGCAGCGTCTC
>CAZKCY010000491.1:0-2000 GCA_964551155.1 uncultured Marinimicrobium sp.
CGGCGCGAATACCCAGCCCAAAATGATGATGATCCAAGACTGCAGCTCCCAATGCGCCATGGCCATGCCCGACTGGGCGCCGGCGCCGGAAAGCCCCACCAAATGTTCAGAGCCGATGTTGGAGGCAAATATCGACGCGCCTATCACTAGCCAGCCGGCATTGCGCCCGGCGAGAAAGTAGTCCGCGGCATCGCGTTCTTTTTGCAGCGAAGCCCAAACCGCCACCCCAATCAAAAGCACAAAAAAGGCGGACAAGGTTAACCAGTCCCAGGGGCCAAACAAAATCATATCGGTTTCCTTATTATTAGAAATCTGCTTAGATTTAAAATTATCTTATAATATGCCTATGATGACACTAAATTTAGCTGAACGATTTTGGAGCCAACTGTTGCTCCCGACGTCCTGGGCTAAGAATTCCTCTCGGTTCTAGTTACAGCTTACCCAAAATAATTTGGGCTCCGCCTATTGACTTATTTGTAGTCGTAGGCACTATAAGCATTATTCTAAGCAATAATTATCTTATAATGTGATAAAGTGTGTGGAAGTCTGTCGTGGCGTCCCGCTCATCATGCGTTTCGATTTTTTTCTTTTTAATATAAAGAATCTACTAATAGAGAATCTACGATGGCGATTTTGGAGCGAAATTTTAATCTCTCCCAACGCATGACCCAGGAGTTGGGTCGGGCTATCGTTTGCGGGGTTTACCCCAAGGACCAGAGCCTGCCCACCGAAGCCGAGTTGTGTGAGCAGTTTGGCGTAAGCCGCACCGCGGTGCGCGAAGCGGTCAAGATGCTGTCGGCCAAAGGCTTGATCGCCAGCCGCCCTCGTCAGGGCATCCGCATACTGCCGGAGCAGGAGTGGAATATTTTCGATTCGGATTTGTTGCGCTGGTCGCTGGAAGGCAACCCCTCACTGCGGGTGCTGCGGGAATTTTTGCAGTTGCGCATCGCCATTGAGCCCGAGGCGGCCGCCCTCGCGGCTCGTTTTGCCAGCGATGCGGCTATTCAGAAAATTGGCGATTCGCTGGAGCGGATGAAAAACGCCGAGAGCAATCCTGAAGAGGCGCTCGAAAATGATATCGCCTTTCACGTTAGCATCCTGTTCGCCAGTCAAAACCGTTTTTACATCCGCTTGCGGGATTTTATTCAGACCGCGCTCAACGTCAGTATTCGCCACACCAACGTGATTAAAGGCAATCCCGAAGGGGTGGTGGAAGATCACGCCAAGGTCTATAACGCAATTAAAAACCGCAACCCGGACCGCGCCCGCACCGCTATGCTGTTGTTGATCGAAGAGGCTCTGACCTTTATCGAGCAGGAACTCGAGTCTGCAGGCGAGCTCGAAGCCGCGCCCTAGGCAGTAAAAGGCAGCCTAGCTCGGGCCTCGGCCCAAATTGTGCTAAGATGCGCGCAGTTTGTACCCTGTGAGGCCCGGCTATGCATTGCCCTTTTTGCGCCGCAGATGACACCAAGGTCGTCGATTCCCGCCTGGTAGCCGAAGGCGACCAGGTGCGCCGTCGGCGCCAGTGTCTGTCCTGCCATGAGCGTTTTACCACTTACGAAGTTGCCGAGCTGGTGATGCCCCGCATTATCAAGCAGGACGGCAGCCGCGAACCCTTCGATGAAACCAAGCTGCGCGCCGGTCTTTTGCGAGCCCTGGAAAAGCGTCCGGTCAGCATTGAAGACATCGAATCGGCGATCAACCACATCAAGCATTTCCTGCAGGCCACCGGCGAGCGCGAGGTAAAATCCCTGACCTTGGGCGAGAAGGTTATGGAGCAATTGCAGAAGCTCGACGAAGTTGCCTATGTGCGCTTTGCCTCGGTTTATCGGCGCTTCAAGGATCTGAACGAATTCCGCCAGGAGATCGACCGCCTGGAAAAGCAGCCCGAGTCCGACGACAAGCCTTGATTCCATGACCCCTGCCGCCACCGACATTGCCTTTATGGCGCGCGCTTTGCGACTCGCCGAGCGCGGCCTTTACACCACTATGCCCAACCC
>CAZKCY010000492.1:0-1985 GCA_964551155.1 uncultured Marinimicrobium sp.
ACATCCTTGAGCAACACCCCCATCGCCAACACGTCCAAATCCCGCTTGGTTAGGCCTATGTGGCGCCCAAACAGAATCGCCCAGACCGAGGAGCGGATGGCGTGACTGTAGGTGTATTCATCTTTTTCTTGAATCCTCGACAGCCAGGTGAAGGCATCGGGGTTGCGCAAGACGCTGTCGACCATATCGCTCGCCAGGCGCTTGGTCTCGTTGATGGGGACTTTGTGCAGCTGATTGCTGCCCAGATATTCCAGCACCTCGCCCACGGCGTGATAGACGTTTTGGTGCAACTGGCGGGCTTTGCGGATTTCTCGCTTGAGCGGTTTGATCTGGCGGTACTGGTTGCGCTGAATTCGCAGAGGAGCGACTTTTACCGCAACCGGCGCGGCTTTACTCTCACGCGCAGTCAACCGAGCCTTTAAACTCTCGGGCGCCAGAGCCTGCAAGTTGCTGGCTACCGGAGCCCGGCCGCGCGCTACGTCAATATAAACGTGTTTACAGAGGGACTTGAGCTGTTTGATTTCCTCGAGATCGCGGACGAAGAAGCCTTGGAGCGGAAAAGGGGTTTGACTCCATGGGCGATCAAGCCCGGAGACATACATGCCTACCGTGATCTCGTTGACGTCCAACTTTACTTGCTTGATTCCCACAGCCCGCCCTCGGTCGCCAATACGACGCTCAACTCCATCTTTGGCGCCAGTTTAGTCAAAAATTAGACACTACACCAGAGGCAGCTTCGAGGCCAGAGATCAGGAATTGTGGTACTGGGCGGAGAGTTCGTGCACCGCGCGAATAAAGGCCCCGGCGTGCTCCGGGTCGACTTCCGGGGTAATACCGTGGCCCAGGTTGAAAATATGGCCGCTGCCGGAGCCGTAGGACGCCAATATGCGCGCAACTTCAGCTCTGATTCGCTCAGGTTTGGCGTACAGAATGGCCGGATCCATATTGCCCTGGAGCGCCACTTGATCGCCAACTCGGGCGCGCGCCCGACGGATATCGGTGGTCCAGTCCAGGCCCAAAGCTTCGGCGCCGGTCTCGGCCATGGCTTCAAGCCACTGACCGCCGCCTTTGGTGAATAGAATCAGCGGCACCCGGCGGCCTTCATGCTCTCGGATCAAACCTCGGGCGATCTTGTTCAAATAGCGCAGTGAGAATTCTTCGTAGGCGTCATGCGCCAAGGCGCCGCCCCAGGTGTCGAAAATCTGCACCGCTTGTGCACCGGCACGGATCTGGCCGTTTAAGTAGGCGATAACCGATTGCGCCAGGGTATCGAGCAGCTGGTGCATGACTTGCGGCTGGTTGTAGAGCATTTCTTTGGCGCGGCGAAAATCCCGGCTGGAGCCGCCTTCGATCATGTAGGTGGCCAGGGTCCAGGGGCTGCCGGAAAATCCGATCAAAGGCACGCTGCCGTTGAGCTCGCGGCGGATGGTTTTTACTGCATTGAGCACGTAGGGCAGATCCTGCTCGGGGTCGATTACCTTGAGCGCATCCACTTCCGCCGCGGAGCGCACGGTTTTGCGGAATTTGGGGCCTTCACCGGTTTCAAAATAGAGTCCCAGACCCATGGCGTCGGGAATGGTGAGGATGTCGGAAAACAGAATCGCGGCATCCAGCGGATAGCGTGCCAGTGGTTGCAGGGTCACTTCGCAGGCCATGTCGGGATTGCCGCACAAGCCCATGAAGTTGCCGGCTTTTTCCCGGCTGGCGCGATATTCGGGTAGGTAGCGCCCGGCTTGGCGCATCATCCATACGGGGGTGAGGTCGACGGGCTGGCGTAGCAGGGCGCGCAGAAAGCGGTCGTTTTTGAGTTCGGTCATCGGGAAAGTCTTTGGCCTGTTAGTTGCCCCTGCCTGGAAAAACGTCAGGGTAAAAATGTAAGGGCCGTGGTGAGGAGCTTCGAGGACGTTTGTCACAGGGTAAAAGGTTTCGAAAACGCATGAATACATCCCTGTAGCTCCTCTCTTCATCCCTGAAGAGAAGGTTTC
>CAZKCY010000493.1:0-1982 GCA_964551155.1 uncultured Marinimicrobium sp.
GATGGTGATGGCGTAAAAGTTCTCAAACAGGTTGGGCAGGGTCATGTATTCGACCAGGGTTCCCTGTTGGATTTCATCGCGCACCACCACGCGGGGCAGTACGGCAAGAGCGCCGCTGTCGCGAGCCAGCAGTCGCAACATGGCCATGTCATCGGCTTCGGCGCGAACCCTTGGCTCCATTTGCCAGAGCGCGCAAAAACCGTCAAATGCTGTGCGAATTTCATTTCGGCTACCCGGTAACACCCAGGGAAGTTCGTGATAGCCCTCGGGGAATGCCGTCTCCGGCTTTCCGCTCGGCGGCCCTACGACCGAGACCGGCTGGCGTGCCAACAGCTGGCTTTGCCACATTGGCTCTTCGCTCCCGCGCACCGGAGCACCGGCAGCAACATTGACGTTTGAAAGTACCAAATCGTACTGGTGCTTGCTCAGGCCATCGAGCAGGTTCGTCAAGCCTTTTGCGTGCAAGCTGAAGGTCACTCGATCGTTGCCAAGTAGCGGAGAGATAAAGGCCTCGACGAAATTGCGCGACATGGTCGAGAGCACGCCAATGCGCAGGCTCTGAACGCCTGACTGAGCTCCTTGGCGCATCAGCGATTCCAGCTCTTCGCCTTTGGTGAAAATATCCTGGGCATAGGCCAGAACCCGCTGGCCGTTTTCAGTGAGCACCAGGGAACGTCCTCGACGCTCGAACAGCTTCACCTCCATATTCTCTTCGAGCTGACGAATCTGTGCCGAAAGCGCCGATTGCGAGATGTGCAGATTCTCCGCCGCACGAGTCAAGTTGCCGACGGTGGCAACCTTCCAAAAATAGTAAAGATGGTGATAGTTCAGACGTCCCATCAAAAGCTCCCTAAGCGATCAGTCTTATTCTCAATCTTGCCGGTTAAGGGTTGCAATACGGGCACCAGCGCTGTTCTGCAAACTCAAGTTTATCGGAGCGCGGCCGGTGCTCAGTGTAATCGCAAGTCGGGCAGCCGTGCACTTCGTGTTTTATCAGCGAGGTCGGTGTCTCGCAGGCCTCGCAGGGCAATCCCGCAACCACATCGACCCGGCCAAAGCCGGGTGCTCCGCAACCCGGGCACAAAGTAATCAGCCGCTGCGCCAAGCGTTCGGCTAGCCGGCCGATAGAGGCCATGCGTTTGGGATTTTGATGCGCGCGCATATCGGTTTGCACCAGGGCCTGGCGGTCGGTCGAAAGCGGCGCAGTGGCGTCTATGGCTGCGGCTAACTCGCTGCGGCTGCGAATGCCCTTGTGGATCACCGCTTGCGCCGCGCTCTCGGCGTTGGGCCGAACGATTAGCCCGTGCTCCGGAAATCCGACCCGAGCCAGAAAATCGCCCAGCTTGTCGATGCCGTCGGTGACGATATGGGCAAAGTTGGTCTGCTCCTCAATGAGATGCTCGGTTACCACTAGCCCGCGTTCTTCGTCTACAAAGGTTAGCAGCTCGATACCGGCGGGGATGAACGGGATACTGGGATGGGGCCCAAAAGCGCCTTCGCTGGCGATTCCCAGCGGCAGGCTGGCTGCGGCCATGCCAAGGCGCGCTTTTGCCAGCGCCGTTTCTTCGACTGTGCCTTTGCGCGCGACTTCTCCCGAAAAGGTGCCTAAGACATCCGTGTCTATATCCTGAGGCACAACGATGGTCAGGCCCAGATGCTCGATCATGGGCGGGGCGATGGCCGCCTCCTTGGAATGCATGCTGGCGAGAACGACCTTGCGCCCCTGGTACAGGCTGCGCGTCACGCTACCGATCCTGATTGAGCGGCTGCGCCTGAAGCCTGGGTGTCCATCGGCTGCCACTCCAGGTCGCCGGCATAGCGGTGGGCCATGCGGCCCTCGTCATCCAGCGCGAAGAGGTGCAGCCAGCGGTTGTCGAACAGAGCGCGCACATCGGCATGATTTTTCAGTACTTCCGTCAGGGCCTCGGTAGGCGCTTCGATACACACCGACAGGCGCAGCGGTTCGTGTACCAATTTTTCCC
>CAZKCY010000494.1:0-1979 GCA_964551155.1 uncultured Marinimicrobium sp.
AAATACCACTAGCGCCAATACCGCGTAGAAGCTAGCCGCCAGCAGGGTCTCCAGCCATCGCTGTTGGCGCTCGCTCTGCTCGACCACCAGCACCAAGTCTTGATGGGGAATTTTCTGATACAAAAACCGCCCGCCACTTTGGTCTTCAAAGGCGACCGGCGTGCCGTGCTCCAGTCGCTCGAGCACATAGCTTCCCCCTAAGGCGTCCGAGGCCAGCAAGCGCAACTCGCCCAGCCCCGAGGCGTTGATATCTGCCACTAAGGTGCGAATTTGCTCAGGCTCGCGACCCTTGGCTTGATGCAACACCAGCTGCAGCAGAGCGCGGCCTGGGAGCTGGTCAGCTTCCTGGGGGTGGTAGCTATCCCAGAGCTGATCCAGAGCCCAGCCCATACCGAGAATTGCCAGGGCAATTAGCAAATAGAGTGTGAGGAAGGCCCGTTTCAAGGAGTAGTCCAGGCATCGGCAATAAACAGGTAGCCGCGCCCCCAGACCGTTTTGATACGCTGGGGATTGTCGGGGTTGTCACCGAGCTTTTTGCGCAGTTGGGAAATGCGCACATCAATGGTTCGGTCAAGGCCGTCATAGGGCCGCCCGTGCAACTCCTGGAACAAGAAATCTCGATTCACCACCTCGCCCACCTGGCTCGCAAGCAGCCAGAGCAGATCGAACTCGTGGCTCGACAGATTGACCGGCTTGGCGCCTAGAGACACGCTGCGCGAGGCGCTGTCGATGCTCAGAGCGTCAAATTGCAACAGCTGCCGGCCTTGGTTCGGATGCGCTTCGACCCGACGCAGCAGCGCCCGAATTCGTGCCAGCAGAATCCGGGGTTCTACCGGTTTAATGATGTAATCATCGGCGCCGAATTCCAGCCCCAAAATCTGATCGGCATCTTCATTGCGAGCCGTCAGCATCATAATGGGGCCGGGGAAGCTTGGTCGCAGCTGTTGGCACAGTGTCAGGCCGTCTTTGCCGGGCAGCATCAAATCGAGAATGATCAGATCTGGCCGGGTTTCGGTCACTCGCGCTACCACTCGGTCGCCCCGGTCTTCGATGCTTACCTGAAAGTCATTGGCCTGGAGATAATCCTGGACCAGCTTGGCCAAGCGGCTGTCGTCTTCGGCAACTAGGATGCGGGGCATAGTGTTTGTCAGCAGTTGAGTGAGTGATACAGGCTGTGAATTAGAAAAAGCTCCAGGGCTTGCGCCTTCGGTAGCGGTAGTCGGTGTGCTCGCGGATGACCGAAAGAATTTCGCGCGCGAGAAGCTGATTGCTGGGCTGGTGGCGCAGCTCAAAAGTGAGATTTTCTTTGGTTTCGGCTTGATATTCGTAGTCGCCCTCGAGGCGCTCGCGCCAGCAGGCCAGAGGCACCTGCTCGCCATCGATAAACAGGCAAGCCTCGAGCCGCTCGCCGCTGCGCCATTCAATAGCAATCTGTTCCCGGCACAGCTCTTCGTCTTCGGCAAGCGCGCATACCTGAGGCTTGAGCTCCAGCTGAGCCTGATCGGCCAGCACCGGTGCGGCCAGTAATGCCCAGAAGGCCAACGTCAAAGACCAAAGCCAAGCGATGCCACGCTTGCGGCCGGGGTTAGAAATGGTAGACGCCTCCGACAAAAATCTGCACCACTTGGTTATCCGTTATTATGGGGCTATGGCGCTGGGCGCGGCTCAAGTGTTCGTACTGCAGGCTGCCGAGCCACTGCCAGTTACGGTTTAAAGCTTTGCTCCAGCTCAAGCGCACGAAAGGGGTGGCGCCGCTGCCGGGTTTGTAGGCGGGCAGTATCGCGCTGGCCTCGTCGGCGCCAACGCCGTAATAATATTCCAACAGCTCGGCGCTTTTCCAGCTGAATCCAGTGGCCAGTCCCAGCTGGTGTTCTCCATAAGCTTGGCCGCCGCTTACTGCCAAACGCAGTTCCTCGCCATTGTGCACGCCACTGACGTCGGTAAGCAATTGCAGCTGCCAGTCCAGAGCCCCCAGTTGA
>CAZKCY010000495.1:0-1976 GCA_964551155.1 uncultured Marinimicrobium sp.
CGGTATTCTGGGGTTAAAAATGCTCACACCCTCCTGAAATCAGAGAATTCTGCCTGGCGCAGCCTTTCGGCGCGCCTGTATACTGGCCGCTATGCCAAACCCCAAGGACATACTTCAGCACACCTTCGGCTATCAGAGTTTTCGCGGTCAGCAGGAAGCGATCATAAACGCGCTGGTGGCGGGCGAGGACGCACTGGTGCTGATGCCCACCGGCGGCGGCAAATCCCTCTGCTACCAGATTCCGGCCCTCGCCCGCTCAGGGGTGGGCATAGTCATCTCCCCTTTGATTGCCCTGATGCAGGACCAGGTCAATGCGTTGCACGAGCTGGGGGTGAGAGCGGGCTTTCTGAATTCGACCCTATCGCTGGATGAGGTGCGTGCGACCGAACAGGCTTTGCTCAGCGGCGAGCTGGACCTGCTCTATGTGGCGCCCGAGCGTCTGATTCAAAATCGCACCCTTGAGTTGCTGGAGCAGGCGCCGCTGGCGCTGTTCGCGATCGACGAGGCCCACTGCGTGGCCCAGTGGGGACACGATTTTCGGGCCGACTATTTGCGTCTAGACCTTTTGCATCAACGCTTTCCCCAAGTGCCGCGCATTGCCCTGACGGCCACCGCCGATGTGCGCACCCGCGAAGAAATCATCACTCGTCTTGCGCTCGAGGATGCGCATCAATTTATTGTCGGTTTTGACCGGCCGAATATTCAGTATCGTATTCAGCAGAAGGACAACCCGCGCCGCCAGCTGCTGCAGTTTTTGCGCGCCGAGCATGCCGAGCACGCGGGTATTGTCTATTGCCTGTCGCGCAACAAGGTCGAGCAAACCGCCGCTTGGCTGACCAAAGAAGGCTTTAACGCCCTGCCCTATCACGCCGGTCTGCCATCGAATCTGCGCGCGACTCATCAGCGCCGGTTTCTGCACGAGGAGTCGGTGATCATAGTTGCCACCATTGCTTTTGGCATGGGCATCGACAAGCCTGATGTGCGTTTCGTTGCCCACCTGGATCTGCCCAAGAGCATCGAGGCCTACTATCAGGAAACCGGCCGCGCCGGGCGCGACGGCGAGGCGGCCACGGCCCTGTTGCTCTACGGTTTGGAGGATGTGGTCAAGCTGCGCCAGATGATGGCCAACTCCGAAGGCGCCGAAACCTTCAAGCGCCAGGAGCAGCAGCGCCTCAACGCCATGCTGGGCTTGTGCGAAGTCACCAGCTGCCGGCGCGAGATTCTGTTGCGTTATTTTGGCGACCAGCTGGATCAGCCCTGCGGCAACTGCGATACCTGTCTCTACCCTCCCGAAACCTGGGACGCCAGCGAGCCGGTGCGCAAGGCATTGTCCTGCGTGTATCGCACCGGCCAGCGCTTTGGGGCCAATCACATAGTCGAAGTACTGCGCGGCGGCAGTGGCGAAAAAATCCTTGCCCAAGGGCACGACAAGATTTCCACCTATGGCATAGGCCGTGAGTTGAGTGCCGACGAATGGCGCTCAATCCTGCGCCAGCTTGTGGCGGCGGGCTATCTAGGGGTCGATCCTCAAGGATTTGGTGGATTGCAGCTGACCGAAGCTTGCCGCCCGGTGCTCAAAGGTGAGCAGCCGGTACATCTGCGCCGGGATCCTAAACAGACTGGCGCACGGCCGACGCGCCGGCAGAGCGAGGATATTTCCGAGGCTGAGCTCCCGCTCTGGCAGGCTTTGCGCGCCTGTCGCAAGCGTCTGGCGGAAGAGCACGGGGTGCCGTCCTACGTGATCTTCCACGACGCCACCCTGCGTGCCATGCTGGAGCAGAAGCCTATCGAACCGCGTCAGTTGCTGGCAGTCAACGGTGTGGGCGACAGCAAGCTGGAGCGTTTCGGGGCCGAGTTTCTAGAGGTGATTCGCGAGTTCGATTACGCCGCTCTTTAATGCCTACAGATTTTCCCTTTTGCGCAATCGATGCCAGACTAAACAGTGAACGGTTTGCGGGATGAGTCCGACAAGCCGC
>CAZKCY010000496.1:0-1971 GCA_964551155.1 uncultured Marinimicrobium sp.
CAAGAAACCCGAAGTGCTTTTGTGCGACGAGCCCACCGGCGCGCTGGATTCCAAAACCGGCATCAAGGTGTTGCAGGTCTTGCGCGAGATCAATCGCCGCCTGGGCACTACCACGGTGGTGATTACTCACAACGCGGTCATTGCCGACATGGCCGAGCGAATGATTCGTTTGAGCGACGGTCGGGTCAGCGAGGTGGTGGAAAATGACCGCCCGGTCGAAGCCGAGCAGTTGCACTGGTGATGCGCGCGCTCAAGATCAAATTGTTGCGCAACCTCTGGAGCCTTAAAGCCCAGGGGTTGGCCATTGCTGCGGTCATCGCGCTCGGCGTTGCGATGTTCGTGATGTCCTTTACCGCTCTGGAATCGCTGCGCCTCAGTCAGCAGAGCGTTTACCAGAGTCAGCATTTTGCCCAGGTTTTTGCCAACCTGAAGCGGGCGCCGGAAGCGGTGGCGGGGCAGCTGCGCGAGCTGGCCGGCGTCGGGGTGCTGGAGACCCGGGTGCAGGCGCCGCTCAACATTCAAATGCCGGATTTCGCGCAACCGGTCACGGGCCTGGCGCTATCGATTCCCGATGGTCGGCAACCGCAGCTCAATCGCCTGCACTTGATCGCCGGGCGCCTGCCCGAAGCCGGGCGGGATGACCAGACGCTGGTGAGTGAAGTCTTCGCCGAAGCCCATGGCCTAAAACCCGGCGACACTCTGCCGGTGGTAATCAATGGTCGTTATCAGCGCTTGTTGATTACCGGCCTGGCGATCTCGCCGGAGTACATTTATCAGATCCAGCCTGGGAATCTGTTTCCGGACTATGCCCGCTACGCGACTTTGTGGATGAACCGCCAAGCTCTGGAAGCGGCATTCGATATGGACGGCGCCTTCAATAACCTCACCTTGACCTTGTCCCCGAACACCAGCGCCGAGGCGGTGATCGACGCTATCGATCTGGTGCTCGAGCCCTGGGGTGGGCTCGGCGCCTACAGTCGGGAGGATCAGTTGTCGCACCGCTATCTGGAACAGGAGCTCGCCTCCATTGAGGCGATGGCGGTTTTTTTGCCGCTGGTATTTATTGGCGTAGCCGCCTTTCTGCTCAATATTGTTGCCGGACGATTGATTCGCACTCAGCGGGAACAAATCGCGGTTCTGAAAGCTTTCGGTTACAGCAGCCTGGCCGTCGGTGGACATTATCTGGCGCTGGTATTGGTGGTCGTGCTGATCGGTTCCTTGGCGGGGGTCATTCTCGGGACTTGGATGGCCGGTGGCCTCGCGAATCTGTATCAGGAGTATTTCCGGTTTCCCTGGTTGGAGTTTCGGCTTCGGCCCTCCGTCGTTTTGACCGCCGTAATGATTGCCGGTGGCGCCACAGCGGCGGGCACGCTTACCGCCGTGCTGCGCGCGTTTCGCCTGCCACCCGCCGAAGCCATGCGTCCCGAGCCCCCCGCGAGTTATCGGCAAACGCTGCTGGAGCGATTGGGGGTTTCCGGCTTGAGCCAACCGGCCCGGATTATTCTGCGCAATATCGAACGTCAGGCGGTTAAGTCGGCATTGTCGGTTTTGGGCGTCGCTCTGGCGGTGGCTATGGTGATGATGACCGGCTTTCAAAAGGGCGCGATCAATCACATGATGGACGTGCAATTTCGTTTGGCGCAACAGCAAGATATTACGGTGACCTTTGTTGAGCCGGTGGGCCGGCGAGCCCTGCATGAATTGGCGGCGTTACCCGGCGTGCGATATGTGGAGGTGCGCTTCAGGGTTTCCCAGCCGAACGCCGCTTGACTCAGCTTCTGAACGCGGATTTGCAGCCCATTCGCACGCCGGAAGCCGGCGTTCTGCTGACCGATCACCTGGCGCGCCTGCTGAACATTAAGCCCGGCGATGTGTTGCAGGTAGAGGTTCAGGAGGGTCGACGCCCGGAACTGACGGTACCGGTAACCGGGCTGGTGAGTGAATTCGTCGGGGTGGGCGCCTATATGAACC
>CAZKCY010000497.1:0-1966 GCA_964551155.1 uncultured Marinimicrobium sp.
CCAACGCCTGCAAGGACCGGCTGGGACGCCTGCTCGTCGCCGCAGCCTCCACCGTCGGCGACCAGGGCTTCGAGCGCAGCCAGGCGCTTGTCGAGGCCGGTGTCGATCTCGTCGTCATCGACACCGCTCACGGCCATTCCCGCAATGTGATCGATCGAGTGCGCGCCATCAAGGCTCAGTATCCGGAAGTCCAGGTGGTGGGCGGTAATATCGCCACCGCCGAAGCGGCTCTGGCGCTGGCCGAAGCCGGCGCCGACGCAGTTAAGGTGGGTATTGGCCCCGGTTCCATTTGCACTACCCGCATTGTCAGCGGCGTGGGCGTACCTCAAGTGACCGCCATCGCCAATGTGGTTACCGCCCTTAAGGGCACCGACGTCCCGGTTATCGCCGACGGCGGCGTGCGCTTCTCCGGTGATTTGGCCAAGGCGATTGTCGCCGGCGCCGATACCGTAATGATGGGCTCCATGTTCGCCGGTACCGAAGAGGCCCCCGGCGAAGTGGAGTTGTTCCAGGGCCGGACCTACAAAGCCTATCGCGGCATGGGTTCTCTGGGCGCTATGGCTCAGACCCAGGGTTCGAGCGATCGCTACTTTCAGGACGCCAGCGTCGGTGCCGAAAAACTGGTGCCCGAGGGTATCGAAGGTCGCGTGCCTTACAAGGGTCCTTTGCATGTAATCGTGCATCAGATGATGGGCGGATTGCGCGCTGCCATGGGTTACACCGGCAGCCAGACCATCGAAGATATGCGCACCCGGCCGCAGTTTGTGCGGGTGACTTCCGCAGGCATGGGCGAAAGCCACGTGCACGATGTGCAAATCACCAAAGAGGCTCCCAACTACCCCGTTGGCAGCCGCTAGATAATCCGACTAAATCGGCGGCTTGTTGGCCGCCGAATTTTTTGTAGCCTTTGTTATTTGATTGCTTACACCGCTTGATGACTGGCTTTTTACGACTGGACCTTACATGACCCAAGACATTCACGCCCAACGCATTCTGATTATCGATTTTGGCTCTCAGTACACTCAGCTGATTGCGCGCCGGGTGCGCGAAGTGGGCGTTTATTCTGAAGTGCGCGCCTTCGACATGACCGACGAGGAAGTGCGCGAATTCGATCCCCAGGGCATTATTCTCGCGGGCGGCCCCGAGTCGGTGACCGCAGCCAATTCCCCCCGTGCGCCGGAAGTGGTGTTTACGCTGGGAGTGCCGGTGCTCGGCATTTGCTACGGTATGCAAACCATGGCCGAACAGTTGGGCGGCGCGGTTCAGGGCTCGGCGATCCAGGAATTCGGTTACGCCCAGGTCAAAGTTCACGGCAAGAGCACTTTGCTGCACGATATTACTGACCATGTGGATCACGATGGCGGCCCGCTGCTGGACGTCTGGATGAGCCACGGCGACAAGGTCATCGATCTGCCGCCCGAGTTCGAAATCATGGCTTCGACGCCCTCTTGCCCCATTGCCGGCATGTTCTGCGAGGAAAAGCGTCTCTACGGTCTGCAGTTCCACCCAGAAGTGACTCACACTTTGCAGGGCAAGCGCATTCTCGAGCACTTTGTGTACGAGTTGTGCGGCTGTGAAAAACTCTGGACTCCGGCAAACATCGTTGAAGACGCGATTCAAAAAGTGCGCGCCCAGGTAGGTACTGACAAAGTTCTGCTGGGACTTTCTGGCGGCGTGGACTCCTCGGTAGTGGCGGCCTTGTTGCACAAAGCGATTGGCGACCAACTGACCTGCGTATTCGTCGATAACGGCTTGCTGCGCAAGAACGAGGGCGACCAGGTGATGGACATGTTCGCCAAGAACATGGGCGTGAAAGTGATTCGCGTCGATGCCGAAGACCTGTTCCTGAACAAGCTCAAAGGCGTGTCCGATCCGGAGCTCAAGCGCAAGGCAATCGGCAATACCTTTATCGATGTGTTCGATAGCGAAGCCACCACTTTGAAAGACGTCAATTGGCTGGCCCAGG
>CAZKCY010000498.1:0-1964 GCA_964551155.1 uncultured Marinimicrobium sp.
AACCCGATCACCGGGTGCGGAGTATGCTTATCAAATTCGGTGCTGTTGGCGTTTTTCAAGCCCAGGACATTGCGCGCGAACTCTATCACCACCGACTGCATGCCCAGACAAATGCCCAGGTAGGGAACTTTGTTTTCCCGAGCGTAACGCACCGCCAGAAACTTGCCTTCAACGCCGCGGTTACCAAAGCCACCCGGTACCAGAATCGCGTCGGCGGTTTCCAGAATACCGGTACCTTGCTGTTCGAGGGTTTCGGCATCGACGTAGTTGACGTTCACTTTGGTGCGGGTATGGATGCCGGCGTGAATCAGGGATTCATTGAGCGATTTGTAGGCATCCAGCAATTCCATGTATTTGCCGACCATGGTGATGTTGACTTCATGCTCGGGATTGAGCTTGCCGTCGACGACTCGGTCCCATTCGCTTAGATCGGCTTCTGGGCAGTCTAGGGCGAATTGCTCCACCACTATTTCGTCCAAGCCGAATTCTTTTAGCAAGCGCGGAATAGCATAAATGGTATCGGCATCCGGCAGGGGTACCACGGCCTTCTCTGGCACGCTGGTGAAGAGTGCGATTTTACGACGCGAATCCGCGTCCACCATTCGCTCGGAACGGCACAACAGTACATTGGGCTGCAGACCTATGGAGCGCAGCTCCTTCACCGAGTGCTGAGTGGGTTTGGTTTTGGTTTCGCCGGCGGTAGCGATATAGGGCACCAAAGTCAGGTGCATCAGCATGGAATGCTGGGGACCCAGTTCGCCCTGCAGTTGACGCACGGCTTCGAGAAACGGCTGGGATTCGATATCGCCCACCGTGCCACCAATTTCCACTAGCGCCACATCCACATCCCGACCGCCTTCAAAAATTCGGCGTTTGATCTCATCGGTAATATGGGGAATGACCTGCACGGTACCACCCAGATAGTCGCCGCGGCGCTCTTTGCGCAACACGGTTTCGTACACCCGGCCGGTGGTGAAATTATTGCGCCGAGTCATTTTGGTGCGAATAAAGCGCTCGTAATGGCCCAGGTCCAGATCGGTTTCCGCACCGTCTTCGGTAACAAACACTTCGCCGTGCTGAAAAGGACTCATGGTGCCCGGATCCACATTGATGTAGGGATCGAGCTTCATGATGGTGACCTTTACTCCCCGGGCTTCGAGGATAGCCGCCAGAGAGGCCGAGGCTATGCCTTTGCCCAAAGAAGAAACAACACCACCAGTAACGAATATATAGCGCGTCATGTAAAACCTTTTCTAGTGCGACCAAAAGTTTAATGCGGTCAAAAAATCAGTACGATCATCAATACGATCAAAAGCTCAGTACGATCGAATGCGCTGAAGAAAGCAGACCTATGCCTGGGAGGCGCCGATGTGAGGCGTTGGCATGAGTCTTTCGGGAGCATCAACAAAGATGCCTTAGACGGGGCGTCAGAGTACCAGAAAGGCCCAGACGCCTCAATCAAAACTTGCCCGGCCTGCCGAAGGTTTGCCGCCCGTTGGCAACCACTCCAATAGATAGCCGGGCTCGTCCGGGGCCGCCACATAGCCCCTGCAGATCCACAGATCACCGGCAGCTACCAGCTGCTCGCCGCTATAAACCAAGGGCAGATGGGCGCGCCACCAAGGCTCCAAACCGGTTTCTTGCAGCAACCGTTTGAGGGTCTGGGAGTGTTGCCGGCCACTGGGCTGGCAGCGCTCCCCGCCCTGACGCCAGCGCAACTGCAAATCGGGCAAATCCGCTCTCAAGCGCTCGCCGGTCTCGCCAGAGGGGGAATAATGCATATACATGCGGCCGCCGTTAGGTAAAGGCACTTTTAGAGACGACTTCGAAGCCGACCATTGAAGATCAATGCCAATGTTCGCGCGACTAACGGAGCCCTCCATCAATTGAGTCCCCTGCAATATATACAATCGCTCGCGAAACCGGCGGGCTATCAACCGCTGCAAGCACACCTGGGCTTGGGC
>CAZKCY010000499.1:0-1959 GCA_964551155.1 uncultured Marinimicrobium sp.
TCGGCACTCGAATGCTGTCACAAAGGTTGGGGTGAATCGGTGATTATCGGAGTCGCTGGCGCCGGTGAAGAAATCTGCACCAGGCCTTTTCAGTTGGTCACCGGCCGAGTCTGGCGCGGCACCGCTTTTGGTGGGGTTAAGGGCCGCTCGGAATTGCCGGGAATTGTCGAGCAGTATTTGCGCGGCGATTTTAAGCTGGATGATTTTATTACTCACACCATGCCGCTAGACGAGATCAATAAAGCATTTGATTTGATGCACAGCGGCGAGAGCATTCGCAGCGTGATTCATTTTTCCTGAGGGGGCCGCGTTTTTGCCCCACCTTTCAAGGAGGTTGTTATGAGCGTCGAAAAGGTCAGCAGCAACAAATGTTTTGATGGTTGGCATGCCCAATATCAGCACTATTCCGAAACGCTGAACTGCAGTATGCGCTTCGCCATTTACCTGCCACCTCAGGCTTCGAGTGCCAACAAAGTTCCGGTGCTCTATTGGCTCTCGGGCCTTAGCTGCACCGATGAAAACTTCATGCAGAAAGCCGGAGCTCAGCGAGTGGCGGCAGAGTTGGGCATCGCCCTGGTGGTTCCCGACACCAGTCCGCGCGGCGAGGGCGTGCCCGACGATCCCCAAGGCGCTTATGATCTGGGCCTGGGCGCAGGCTTTTATGTGAACGCAACTCAAGCACCCTGGAAGCGACATTATCAAATGTATGATTATGTCACCAAGGAATTGCCCGCTTTGGTGGAGGAGTCATTTCCGCTCACCGACAGACGCGCTATCAGTGGCCACTCCATGGGCGGGCACGGAGCCTTAGTGGTAGCTTTGCGCAATCCGGAGCGCTACGTTTCAGCTTCGGCCTTCAGCCCGGTCAGCAATCCAACCACTTGCCCCTGGGGGCAAAAGGCCTTTATGGCTTATCTCGGCGAGGACCGCGATACATGGAGTGATTACGATGCCAGCGAATTGCTGCAAATCAGTGAGAGTGAGTTGCCGATACTGGTGGATCAGGGCGATGCCGACCAATTCTTAGACCAGCAACTCAAACCCAAAACCCTGGTCGCCGCGGCTCAAATAAGCAAGCACCCACTGGAGCTGCGAATGCAGCCGGGCTATGACCACAGCTATTTTTTTATCGCCAGCTTCATCGATGAGCATTTGCGCTTTCACGCCGAGCATCTGCGCTCCGGGCGCCGCTAATTAATTATTTTGCTTCGCTCAATAGCGCTATTTGGCTTGAGCCATAAGAAACTGTGCACATCTCTCAAATTTTCTTGGATCGGCTGAGCGATGTTGGCAATTCTTTTGGTTGCCAACTATGCTTTTTGGGTATTAGCAGCAACTTTGCCCTGCATATGTTGAAAAATGCATTGACACAGGAGAACCCAATGAATAATTGGCCTACATTTAAGTTTCGCACTCTTTCGCTGGCGATTTTGGCGCTTTCGCCCGCTTTGACACAGGCCTCATCTTTTCAAATTCTAGAGCAAAGTCCAGCACAGCTGGGTACCGCTTTTGCCGGCACGGCGTCGAATATCAGCGATGCCAGCACAGTATTTTTTAATCCTGCTGGCATGAGTCAACTTGAAGGCCGCCAGGCGACCGTCGCCGGCAATGTTATTTTGACCGAGGCAAGTTTTAACGATCAAGGCTCAAACACCGGCGGGGTTAGTGGCCACACCGAAGAAGTCGGACTGGTTCCAAACATCTACTACGTCCAACCATTAACCGAACGCTTGACCTTGGGGCTGGGAATCAACGCTCCCTTTGGTTTGAAAAGCGAGTACGAACGGGACTGGACCGGCCGCTATCTGGCGACCAGCAGCGAACTGACATTGGTTAATATCAACGGCACCTTTTCGTATGCAGTCAACGATAGGTTATCTCTGGCACTGGGGCTCAACTATCAGGACGCCGAAGTGACCTTGGAGAACGCAGTGGATTCCACTTTAGGTGTCGCTCCCG
>CAZKCY010000500.1:0-1958 GCA_964551155.1 uncultured Marinimicrobium sp.
CGCCCTGTTCTCTGATCCTTTGGATTTTTTGAGAGGGCATGGTTGCCTTGACCGCCTGGTATCGATACCATATGTTCGTAGCCGCTGCCTTGCCCGTATTCTCGGTGTCCAAGGGCCCAAGGGACATCCGAGGCAGGATGTCCTTATTGCCTTTGCCCTGACGCACCTGCAGGGTCATGCGCTCACTGTCGATATCCGAGACCCGGATATTCAAGGCTTTGCCCGGGCGCGGGTCCATATGGAGATGCAGGAGCGCCAAAAGCTTGAACACTTTCTCCAGGTAAATCAGTAATGCAAAACAAAATAAAGAACATTGTCATTGTCGGCGGCGGCACCGCCGGCTGGATGACCGCCGCCGCCCTGTCTCGCGCCATGGGCACCGAGCTCTATAACATCACCTTGGTGGAATCCGAACAAATCGGCACCGTCGGCGTCGGCGAGGCCACGATTCCGCTGATCAAGCTCTTCAACAATATGCTCGGGCTGGATGAAGATGAATTTGTCCGCGAAACCAAAGCCACCTTTAAACTGGGCATTGAATTTAAGGACTGGAAAACACGGAACCACAGTTACTTTCACCCGTTTGGCAATATCGGCGTCAATATGAAAGGCGTCAACTTTATGCACTTCTGGCTGCGCTGGCGCGCCCAGGGCGGCAAACTCGATTTCAGCACCTTTAACGCCGAATCCGCCGCCGCCAAGGCGAAACGGTTTATGCGGGTGGGGGCGCAACCCGGCCCAAAACTACTACCCGGCATCAACTACGCCTACCATTTTGACGCCACCCTGTACGCGGCCTATTTGCGCCGCTACGCCGAACAGCACGGTACCCGACGAATCGAAGGGAAAGTTGCCAAGGTCACCCAACACCCCGACAGCGGCTACATTAAAAGCCTCCAACTCGATAACGGCCAGACCGTTGCAGGCGACCTGTTTATCGACTGCTCGGGCTTCAAGGGGCTGCTGATCGAGGAGGTCTACAAAACCGGTTACACTGACTGGAGTCACTGGCTGCCGGTCAACAGCGCCTCCGCGGTACCCAGTGAGAACGCCGGCGAAATCTTTCCCTATACGTTCACCACCGCGCGCGAAGAAGGCTGGCAGTGGCGTATTCCCCTGCAGCACCGAACCGGCAATGGCTACGTCTACTGCGATCACTATATCAGCGACGATGAAGCTGCCAGCAAGCTGCTCAACAACCTAGACGGCAAGCCGCTGGCCGAACCGCGTACCTTGAAATTCACCACCGGTATTCGCAATAAATTCTGGGTTAAAAACTGCGTTGCCATCGGGTTGTCGAGCGGCTTTCTCGAACCCCTGGAGTCCACCAGTATCCACCTGGTTCAACGCGCGATCTTCCAACTACTGGAGCTGTTTCCGAAGAGTGAGATCAGCGATCTTCTCAGAAACCGTTTTAATCACGAAATTCAGACTGAATATGTCGAGACAAAGGACTTTCTTATTGCCCACTATGCGGTCACGGAACGGGAAGACACACCCTTTTGGCGCTATGTGAAAAACATGGAGCTTCCCGATTCGCTGAAGGAAAAACTGGAAATGTTCCGTTTGCGCGGCGAAGTCATGCCCGACAAAGACGCCTTCTTTAATGAGGTGAGCTGGTTCGCCGTACTGTTTGGCCAGGGGTTGCGGCCGGAAGGTTACCACCCCGTTGCGGATACGCTGTCGGAGGAGGAGCTGAGCACGCGCCTGACCCGGATACGCACCGGTGTGGAGAAGCGAGTGGCCCTGTATTCGCCGTGCGGGGCCACATCGCCGAGGCGTTGGTGCGACAAACCTGGTGTTTTTTATTGGAGCGTTCACTCTATCCGACACTGTCTTGCTTTTAATGGTTGAGCCGTAGCTTCCTGTCCCTGTATGCCCAAGTTACTGTTCGTTCAACACATTACAAATGAAATAATGATGAGGGAAAACCCAATGTCTATGTTCCGTAATCTGTC
>CAZKCY010000501.1:0-1957 GCA_964551155.1 uncultured Marinimicrobium sp.
CAAACCGAGCATATTTTCCAAATCAGTCAGTGCCCGGCGCATTTCCCGGTAGACAAAACCCAGAAAGTTAAGCGGGATGAACAGCTGAATCATATAAGCGTTCACCATCGCCAGATCGCCCAAGGTCATGTCTTGGTCGATCACCGACTGAGTGGCCATAAACATCATGCCGGTAATGGCCGCCGCTATGATCAGCGCCTGACCCGAGTTGAGCGCCAGCAGCGACATGCGATTTTTCAGCTTGGCGGTTTCCCACTTGGCCAGAAAATCGTCGTAGGTTCGCGCCTCGAACTCCTCGTTGTTGAAATACTTGACCGTTTCGTAATTCAGCAGGCTGTCCACCGCCCGGGTATTGGTTGAAGAGTCGGCCTGGTTGGCCTCGCGCACGAAGCGGGTGCGCCATTCGGTGGTGAAGACGGTGAAGCCTATATAGACCGAGACCGCGAACAGAATGATCAACGCGTACCAAGCCGAAAACGCGAAAGTAAAGATCGCCGCCACCATGATGATTTCGAACAGGGTAGGGAAGATGTTGAACATCAAAAAGCGCATCAGAAAACTGATCGCCGTGGTGCCGCGCTCTATGTCCCGGCTGATACCGCCGGTCTGACGGTTCAGATGAAAACCCAGTTCAAGCCGGTGCAGATGCTGGAATACCCGCAGGCCAATGCGGCGCATGGCTCTTTCGGTCACCCGACTGAAAATGGCGTCGCGCAGCTCGCCGAAAAACACACTGCCGAAGCGCAAAAAACCGTAGAGCAGCAAAAAGGCGATGGGCAGGGTCAGCTCCGGCTGCAGGCTGCGATCCACACCGTCGATAATGTGCTTGAGTGCCCAGGGCATGGCCAGAGTGGCGCCTTTGGCGGCCAACAGTGCCAGAATAGCCAGCAGCACCCGAAATTTGTATTCCCACAGATAGGGCCAGAGATAACCCCAGATCTGGCGCAGATTCAACGCCGGCACCGAAGGGTCGCGGGGCGGGGGAGGGTGTTTGCTGGACATTCCGCGCATTGATTGGCTCGCAGGCTTACTGGCTGATTTGTCGCTGGTTTATCAAAGAGCCGGCTGTGGAAAAGCTCAGCCGTAGTTTTTGAGCAGCACCGGCTCTATGGTGATGCTGGTATCACTGTTGGAGAGCCAGATCTGGTCTTCGCTGATATTTACCTGCAGGTTCATATTGCGGGTGACCAGCGCGGCCATTTCTTCCACCGCGGATTCGGGAATTTCCCAAATCTGCAGATTTTGATAGCGAGCCAGCGCCTGCTGGTTCTGTTGCCACCAGACCGGTACGCTGTTGCGCCCGTAGGTGAACAGCTGTACTTTTTTGGCTCGGCCGCAGGCTTTGCGCAGCCATTTCTCGTCGCTTTGACCAAAAGCCACCCAAAGCTCGATTTCGCCGCTCAGGCTCTGATCGGAAAGCTCTGGCTCGCCCTCGGCGCTCAGACCGCGGGCAAAGCTGAGACTGTCACTGGCATTCAAGGCGAAGGCCAGCAGGCGCACCATCAGCCGGCCTTGGGTTTCCGATGGATGCTGGGCCAGGGTCAGGGAGTGGTCCTGATAGTAGTGGCGCACCAGGTCGGCAATTTGAACCTGGGCTTTTACGACGGTTGCCTTGTTAGCCATGGGAGCTCTGCACAAATATAGGGGCTGCAGTCTAGCAGACTGCCAAGCGCCTCGGGAAAATGTGCGAAGCTGGCTGAATGCGCAACAGCTGTTAAACTTTTCGATATGGACTATCAGACTTCTAAAACCCGTATTTTCAGTTTCGATCCCGTAGAACCCAGCAGCGCCCGACTATTGATCGTCGGTTCCATGCCCGGCCAGGCCTCGCTGAACGCCGACCAGTACTACGCCCACCCACGCAACGGCTTCTGGCCAATCATGGCCCAGCTGCTGGATTTTGATCCCAAAGCTGACTATGACGAGCGAATTCAGGCTCTCAAAGACAAAGGCATAG
>CAZKCY010000502.1:0-1951 GCA_964551155.1 uncultured Marinimicrobium sp.
TCCAGTAAAGCCGGATAATAGTCACTCTGACAATATAGTGACAAACCCCTCCCTTAATCGCACCTATAATCGCACCTATAACTGCATCTATATCAAAATATTTTGATATAGATTGGCAGGACTGCTAGACTGCCATCCATGTCAATTGCCACCAATCTAAATCCAATTGCTCCCGACCGGCCTCTGGAACCGCTACCGCTGCTGCTCAAAGCCGCTGGCGACCCGTTGCGCCTGGACATTCTGCGGCTATTGGCGCGAGACTCATTCGGCGTTCAGGAGCTGTGTCAACTGTTCGATATCAAGCAATCGGGCATGAGCCATCACTTAAAGGTGCTGGCCAACGCCGAGCTGGTCACCTCGCGCCGGGAAGGCAACTCGATCTTTTATCGGCGTGCCTACTTTAGCCCGGGCCATCCGCTCGCCGAATTGCAACAGACGCTGTTCGCGACCCTTGACCGGGAAGCCATCGATGCCGCTATGCAGGCGCGTTTGGCTGAGCTTCAAAATGAGAGAGCGAAAGCCTCCCAGGCTTTTTTCGCCGACAACGCCAACAAGTTTCGCGCTCAGCAGGATTTGATTGCCAGCTACCCGGTTTACGCTGAGCAAATGGCACAGTTGCTGGCCAACACACCTTTGCGCAGCCACAACCTGGCACTGGAAGTGGGCCCCGGCGAAGGAGAATTTTTACCCCTGCTGGCCAAGCGCTTTAAACAGGTAGTGGCCCTGGATAACTCCCTCAGCATGCTGGAGCGGGCTCAAAAGCTGGCCGCAGGGCAAAAGCTGAAAAACCTGGAATTTATCCTGGGCGATACCCGCAGCCTGAGCCAACACCGAGTGCTGGCCGACTGCATAGTGGTCAATATGGTGCTGCACCACACGCCCTCGCCGGCGGATATTTTTCGGGATTTGAGCGCCGCCTTAACGCCCGGCGGCTCGCTTCTGGTCACCGATTTATGCCGTCACGAGCAGACCTGGGCGCGCGAGGCCTGCGGCGATCTGTGGCAGGGCTTTGAGCCCCAGGATTTTTCCCGCTGGGCCGAGAACGCCGGCCTGAGCGAAGGCCAGAGCGTCTATTTCGCGCTGCGCAACGGCTTTCAGATTCAACTGCGGCAATTTTTTAAATAGCACTATTTTATTCATTGAGCGTTTTTTTCATTTAGAGAAGGAGCCAAGCATGGCCGAATACTCGCTGTTTACCTCTGAGTCGGTATCAGAAGGTCACCCCGACAAACTGGCCGATCAGATTTCCGATGCGGTACTGGATGCAATCCTGACCGACGATCCCGAATCCCGGGTGGCGGTGGAAACCCTGGTGAAAACCGGCATGGCGATAGTCGCTGGCGAAGTGCGCACCTCCACTTATGTGGATCTTGAAGAGCTAATTCGCCAGGTGATTCTGGATATCGGCTACGATTCCAGTGAAGTGGGTTTCGACGGCGCCTCCTGCGCGGTGCTCAACGCCATTGGCAAGCAGTCTTCCGACATTGCCATGGGCGTGGACGAAGTAGAGTCTAAAGACCAGGGCGCCGGCGATCAGGGCCTAATGTTCGGCTATGCCTCGGATGAAACCGATGTGCTGATGCCCGCACCTATTTACTTCGCCCACCGTCTGGTGGAACGCCAGGCCGAGCTGCGCAAAAACCATTCCCTGCCCTGGTTGCGCCCAGACGCCAAAAGCCAGGTAACCCTACGCTATGAAAACGGCAAGCCGGTAGCGGTGGATGCGGTAGTGCTATCCACCCAGCACAACCCGGATGTCAGCCAGGCCCAGATTCACGAAGCGGTGCGCGAGGAAATCATCAAGCATGTGCTGCCCGCCGAATGGCTGCACAAGGATACTCAGTACCACATCAATCCGACCGGCCAGTTCATTATCGGCGGGCCGGTGGGCGACTGCGGCCTGACCGGACGCAAAATCATCGTCGATACTTACGGCGGCATGGCCCGTCAC
>CAZKCY010000503.1:0-1945 GCA_964551155.1 uncultured Marinimicrobium sp.
TCCCAGCTTTAGGGTGCCTGGGCTGTGTCGATTTCATGTTCGACGGCCGGTTTGACCAGAAACTGTTCTTCCTGCATAGGCAGGACTTCGGCCAGAGGAAGTTCCAGGGCTTGGATCTGACGGCCGGCTGATGCTTCATTGGACGGCAGGCTGGTAGCTAATAGGCATAGCCCGGCGACTAGCGCTGAAGCTGCCAGCGCATGACCGCGCGGGTATTGCTTTAGTATCGCCAAGGCTCGGATTTTGCGTTGTTTTTCAGAGGGTTCCATGCGGAATCTAAACCCGTTATAAAGTGGTGGCTGTTATCGACAGTTATATCAGAAAACATCTCTAATAGCACCTTGAAACGCCCTATATACAAAAATGCTCTAAAGTGGCCTTGTTTTTGAGTTGGAATGGAGTATCTTGTCAGGCCTTTTTTTACTGCTGGCTGCTAAGCTAGGCAGTTGGCTCCTCTCTTATATGGCCCTGAGACAACGAATCGGACGGCATAGTCATGACTGCAGTAGACCCGCATTTGCTTCAAGAGCTTCAGGATCGCGGCCTGGTTGCCCAGACCACCGGCGGCGAAGCTCTGGAGACTTTTCTGGCCGAGGCCAGTCGCACCCTTTACAGTGGCTTTGACCCAACCGCGGACAGTCTGCACATCGGTCATCTGGTGCCTTTGTTGGCGCTCAAGCGGTTTCAGTTGGCCGGTCACAAGCCTATCGCCCTGGTTGGGGGTGCCACCGGTCTGGTGGGTGATCCCAGCTTCAAGGCCCAGGAGCGCAAGCTCAATACCCCCGATGTGGTGGCCGGTTGGGCCGATAAGCTCAAAGCTCAAGTAAGTCGGTTTATTGACTTTGACTGTGGTGCCAACTCCGCCGAGGTTGTGAACAATCTCGATTGGGTGGGCAAAATGAACGTGTTGGATTTCCTGCGCGATGTCGGCAAGCATTTCTCGATCAACAATATGATCAATAAGGAATCGGTAAAGCAGCGTATCGAGCGTGAAGGAGAAGGGCTGTCATTTACCGAGTTTACCTATATGTTGCTGCAGTCTTTCGATTTCGCTGAACTTTATCAGCGCTACGACTGCACGCTGCAAATTGGCGGCAGCGATCAGTGGGGCAATATCACCGGCGGTATCGACTTGACCCGACGCCTCTATGGCGGGCAAGCCTATGGGCTGACCATGCCTCTGGTCACCAAAGCCGACGGCACCAAGTTCGGCAAGACCGAGACCGGCACCGTTTGGCTGGATCCGGCCAAAACCTCGCCTTATGCCTTTTATCAGTTCTGGCTCAATACCGCCGATGCGGATGTCTACCGGTTTTTGCGATATTTCACCTTTTTGCCGATGAGCGATATTGAGCAAATCGAAGGCGAAGACCGTGCCCGCGAAGGCAAGCCTCAGGCGCAGCAGGTACTGGCCCGTGAGATGACCGGCATGGTGCACGGTGAGGCGGGCCTTAGGGGCGCCCAAAGAATCACCGAGGCGCTGTTTTCGGGTGATTTCATGAATCTGAGTGAGGAGGATCTGGAGCAGCTCAAGCTGGATGGCTTACCCGCCTCTGTTATTGAGCGCCAGTCCCTCGAGGGCGAGCCTCTGACTCAGCTTCTGGTCGATGCTGGTATGGCGCCGGCGGGCAAGCAGGTTAAGGATGCCTTGGCGCGCGAGGCGGTAGTTATTAACGGTGAGCCCAAATCGACTGACGACAATATGCGCACTTCAGAATGTTTTGCGGCCGAGTCGGCATTGCACGGGCGCTTCTATATAGTCCGCCTGGGTAAGAAGAAGTACCATTTGTTTGAGGTTCGCTAAGCGCTCAGGTCGCGGTTTTCCTGGGCGCTAAAAGCCCCGGCCAAGAAACTGTAAAAATATTCGATGGTAGGGGTTGTTTTAAAAAATAAAGTCGGTAATATGCGCGCCTCTTCCAGGGAAACAGCGGCGAAGTTGGCCGGT
>CAZKCY010000504.1:0-1649 GCA_964551155.1 uncultured Marinimicrobium sp.
GACCCTGAAGCTTGATGCCGTTGACCAGATAAATGGACACAGGCACGCGCTCTTTGCGCAGTACGTTCAGGTAAGGGTCTTGTAAACTATGCCCTTTTGACATGTTTATTCTCCTTATGGGATAAAAGAAAACCGCCTAAGTCTTTCCCGATCAGGGAAAGGGGGCGGACACAAGCATGAAAAACTGACTAGGAATTTCATTACTCCATTATATGGTCCCGGGGACCACAAAATTCAAGCTATTGCGGATAATTTCTTCAAAAGAGCGGGAATTGCCCGCTTCGCCTTGAATTTCCAGCCAATTCAGGCCTTTCCAGCCTCTGAGCCAGGTCATTTGCCGCTTGGCCAGCTGACGGGTGGCGATAATGCCGCGCTCAATCATCTGCTCCCGACTCATCTCGGGCGCTTTGCCTTCCAGGCCGTCCAGATATTCCCACACTTGCCGGTAGCCAACAGCGCGAATCGCGGGCAAGCCGGGATGCAAATCACCTCGTTCACGCAGCGCTTGGACCTCTTCCACCAGCCCGTGTTCCACCATAGCGTGAAATCTTGTCGCTATCCGCCGGTGCAGTTCAGTCCGGTCCAGGGGCGCCAGCGCCAGCTGGGTTACCGCGTAGCGCTCGCCAAAGGCGGGGCCTTGCTGCTCGGCCTGGATTTGACGCAGCTCGGTCATGGTTCGGCCGCTGGAGCGATAGACTTCCAGCGCCCGGCTCAGGCGCTGGGAATGGTTAGGGTGAATCTCGGCGGCGGTTTCCGGGTCCACGGCCTGCAACTGGGCGTGAATATGTGGCCAGCCGTGGCTCTGCGCCTCTTGCTCGATCTCGGCCCGCACCTCCGGATCAGCGGCGGGCATTTCGGCTAATCCTTCGAGCAACGCTTTGAAATAGAGCATGGTGCCGCCCACCAGCAGCGGAATCCGGCCCTGGGCGATTATGTCGGCCACTTCGCGCTCGGCGTCGGCGCGAAAGTCGGCGGCCGAGTAGGGTTCGGCGGGATCGCGAATATCGATCAATCGGTGCGGCGCCTTCGCCTGCTCCGCCGCACTGGGTTTGGCGGTGCCTATGTCCATGCCCCGATAAACCAGGGTCGAATCGACGCTTACCAGCTCGACGGGTAAATGTTTGCGCAACGCCAACGCCAGATCGGTTTTGCCGGAGGCGGTGGGGCCCATCAGGAAGATAACTTGGGGTTTGTCAGTCATGGGCGGGATTATCTCACAGACTTTGTTTGGTGCCCCACAAGCCTTTAAAAGACGGGGTAAAGAAGTGTCAGAGTATCGTGCTCTTTTTTATCGGTGGGGCAGGCTTTGGCGAGTTCCCTTCAGGACACGCCGTGAACCCATCCGTGGGGGCTCGACTGCAACATCCATGTTGCAGACGGTCCTGAAGAAAACTCCCCAAACCCTTGTTACCGTCTGGCACTTCGTAAGCAAAAAAACAATCAAGTCTCCATTCCGCCTATGGGAAGGTGTGCTGAGGGGCTTTTTCGGTGGGCCGTGCCCACCCTACAGGAGAGTTGGGGACAAGCATCACGTAGGGTGGGCACGGCCCACCGTTTTTGACCTATTTAAGCTTAATGGCACCGGACGGTAAGTAGGCGCTGGGTAAGGTGCTCGGCGACCGTCTCCAGCAGGGATGCTGGAGTCGAGC
>CAZKCY010000504.1:1659-1932 GCA_964551155.1 uncultured Marinimicrobium sp.
CATGGATGCCGCCACAGCCCCCCCTTGTTTGGTTTTCGGGGTTTTTACCTATACTATACCCCCACGACTGCCCCCGCAGCCAGAAAAGAAGCGTGCAACTCCAGCATACGTTTTGCCAGGGGCAGGCTTTGGCACCTAGTAGCACTGGTCACTCTGCGGTTCACTGCCAGCTTCGAATAACCTGCCGCACCAACTTTCCGGATTCGGTCAAATGTTCATCGGTCCAACTGCCATCGGTGGGCGCGTCGGGCTTGAGCATAGAAGCGCCTTCGT
>CAZKCY010000505.1:0-1921 GCA_964551155.1 uncultured Marinimicrobium sp.
AGACAGCGTAGCGACCATCGGTAATCACCAAGCCTGCGGGACCATCCCAGGGCTCGACGTGCATGGAGTTGTATTCATAAAAAGCGCGCAGCTCAGGGTCCATGTGCTCGACATTCTGCCAGGCCGGCGGCACCAGCATGCGCACCGCCCGGTGCAGCTCCACACCGCCGAGCGTGAGCACTTCCAGCATGTTATCCAGGCTGGAGGAATCGGAACCCTCGCGATTGACCAGCGGAGCAACCCGCTCCAGGTCCGGCAACAAAGGCGTGCTGAACTTGGAGGTGCGAGCCACCGACCAGTTGCGGTTACCCATAACGGTGTTGATCTCGCCATTGTGCGCCAACATCCGGAAGGGTTGCGCCAAAGGCCATTTGGGCAGGGTATTGGTGGAGAAGCGCTGGTGAAACACACAAATGGCGGTTTCCAAGCGCGGATCAGCCAAGTCGGAGAAAAACCGCGGCAGATCCACCGGCATCATCAGTCCTTTATAGGAAATGACACCGGTGCTGAGACTGGCCATATAAAAGGATTTGTCACCCGTCAGGCGCTGCTCCGTCTTGCGACGAGCGATAAACAGCCGAGCGTTGACCTGTTCCAGCGGCAGATCGGGATCGTTATTAACGAAAAAATGGTAGAACACCGGCAGCGATTCGAGAGCAATCGGACCGAGACAGCTGCTGTCAACCGGCACCGAGCGCCAACCGGCCAAAGACAACTCTTGGGCGGCGATCTCTTCTTCTATGACTTTGCGGGCCTCATCAGCTTTGGCTTCGTCAGTGCTCAGCATCACCGAACCGACGGCATAAATGTCCGTCAGCTCGGCGTCACAGGCTTCTTTAGCCACAGCGCGCATAAAACCATCGGGTTTTTGCAGCAAAAGGCCACAGCCATCACCGGTCTTGCCATCAGCGGCAATGCCGCCCCGGTGAGTCATGCAGGTCAGCGACTCAATCGCAGTCTGCAGCAAACGGTGACTGGCTTTGCCCTTTAAGTGGGCAACCAAGCCAAAACCGCAGTTGTCTTTAAACTCATCTAAGCTGTAGAGGCCCGTAGTCATACGCTGTCTCTCTTGATACCGATAGATTCCGGACTGTGATTCGGCTCACACTCCAGACAAAAAAGCCCCTAAAAAAAGGGGCCAGGCAAATGGGCGCAGAATATTACCCGGTCACGCCCGCCTTGGCAAGGCGAAGCATCCGGAAAAAGTCGAAGCATCTGCCGATAATTATTGAAAATAGACTTAATTGCTACCAACGTCGGCTAAAAGACGCTAACGTGTAGAAACGGCTTGTGGGCCGGAACGAAGTGCCAGGATGCGAAACCTGGACGGTGTTATGTTATATGGGCAAACCCAAAACGCTAACGTATCACAAAGCCATCAAAATACCTATAATCAGTGACAAGCCCCACAAACTCTGAATAAAGGCACTTTATACCTATTTAAATATCGGCTAAATTCGGAGCTAACACCAACAATAACATTGGAAACTCAGGACCACACCATACAGAAATCAGATTCCGAGGTGCTGGCGCTGAAACTCTTCGGCGGCCTGGCGCTGGGCCTTGCCCTAACCGCGTGCGGCGGGAACGACAGCTCTCGCTTGGATGGCTTCGACCCAGGCGACGGGCCCGGCAATGGTGACAGTGACGGGGAGGTCGATGGAGGCCGGGCTCAGCTTGGTCGCGGAACCGGAGCTGAATTCGTCGCGGGCGAAATCGGGGTCGGCATAGGCGCAGACACCTCGCTTTCTCCCGGCGGGCGAACTTCGCTGGATGTCTCCCTGGTCGATAGCTTTGGCGAGCTCATCACCAGCCCAGTGAGCGTGTCCTTTAATTCCGACTGTATTTCTACCGGCGCCTCAACTTTGATCGGCACCGATGAGGAAGGCTGTGCGATGTACAGTCTTCATGCGCCGAACCG
>CAZKCY010000506.1:0-1921 GCA_964551155.1 uncultured Marinimicrobium sp.
GCCGAGAACTGCGCCTATCAAGGTACCGGCAAAGCCTACCGCACTGCCCTGCACTACGAATACCGCCATCACCTGGCGGGCAGTCAGCCCCAGAGTGCGCAGCACGGCGATATCGCCGCGCTTGTCGGCCACCATCAACACCAGGCTGGAGACTATATTAAAAGCCGCGACCGCAATGATGATGCTTAACAAGGCCGCGATTACCAGCTTTTCCATTTTCACCGCTTGAAACAGGCTGCCCTGAGTCTGGCTCCAATCTTTGACTTTGTACTCGGGCCCGAGGCTATCCCCCAGCTCCGCCAGCACCGGCGCGGCGCGGTAGATATCCTCGACTTTCAGGTGCAGGCCCTGGGGTCCCTGACGGCGCAACAGCCGTTCAGCATCCTCGATATGAATCATCGCCAAGCTGTGATCCATTTGGGCGCCGACCTCAAAGACCCCTACCAGCGTAAAGCGGCGCATACGCGGATAGACCCCAGCGGGGGTAATGGTGATATCTGGAAGTGTCAGTTTGACCTTGTCTCCCAGCGCCAGTCCCAGCTGGCGAGCCAGCAATCGACCCATGACGATGCCAAACTCGCCCGGTCGTAAATCGTAAGTAGAGCCGGCCAGCATATGTTGCTCAACCACCGACACCTGCTCCTGAGCTTCGGGTAATATACCCTGCAGCTGAACGCCCTCGACGCCCTGGGCGTAGCTCACCAGGGCGAAGCCCTCAATATAGGGCGCTGCGGCGACCACTTCCGGATGCTGCTCGACTTTGCTCGCTAGAGCTTGCCAATTTTCGACACCCGGCTCGCGATCAATAAAACCGTGCGGCACCACGCTGAGGATGCGCTGTTTCATTTCCCGATCGAAGCCATTCATTACCGAGAGCACCACGATTAACGCCATAACGCCCAGCGCCATTCCCACCAGCGAAAACCCGCTGACGAAGGAAATAAACTGGTTGCGGCGTTTCGCGCGGGTATAGCGCAGGCCGATATAAAGAGGGATGGAAGTTGGCATGCGCGCATTTAACCCTATTGGATGCTAAGTCACAAGCCTGGACCGGGCGCAAGCGCAGGCATCGAAGGGCATTTTCCGGGGCGCCCCGAGCGGGTTATTCTGTGGTAATCTGAGCTGCAGAACCTTGAACAAAGAGCCTGCCATGTCCGAACGCCGCCGCTACTTTCGCATTGATGACTATATTCAGTTGAGCTATCTGCCCGTCGATCGCCAGCAGGTGAACAATGTCGGACCCGAGAGCTTCTTTCCAGACGCGGGATTGATAACGCTTCAAGCCGAGCTGAAAAAAATCGACAGTGAAACAAGCCAACTGCTGTTTCAGATCAGAGACCAAAACCGACACCTGGGCGAATATCTGCAACTGGTCAATCGCAAGATCGATTTACTGAGCCAGCAACTCATGGCAAGCCAGCATCTGACGGACCAACCGGGCCCCTCCCGAGAGGTGAACTTAAGCGAGGAGGGCATTGCCTTTACCAACGCTGACGCCTTGGAGATAAAACAATATATAGCTCTGCACCTGGTCTTTTTACCGAGTTATGCGGGCGTGGTACTCTTTGCTCAAGTGACACGCTGTGAACCACATCGCAACGGCCAGTTTTTAATTGCGGCACAATTTCAGCAACCGAGCAGCACCCAACTGCAGATATTGAGCCAGCAAATCATGCACGCCCAGCTGGCCGACAAGCGCCGGCGGCTACAGCAAAGTAACTCAGGGGCCTGAGCCCCGATCAAGAATAATTTTTCCAAAGAGGAAGAGAACAATGCAAAAAGTACTTTGGCTGGGAGCGCTGGGCCTTCTATTGTCCGCCACTTGGACACAAGCCGATCAAGTGCGAGTTCCGGTGGGCGAACAGAGCCAGGCCAGCAACATCGCCCGGCCCTTGGCGGGCATGAAAAAAGACGATGTCGA
>CAZKCY010000507.1:0-1378 GCA_964551155.1 uncultured Marinimicrobium sp.
TCCTCTTGGCATCTGTCAGCCTGCAGGCGCAGGACTTCCCCACTGAGCCCAAAGGCCATGTCAATGACTTTGCGGGTATGCTCAGCCAGTCAGATGTGCAGCGTCTGGAGTCCAAGCTTCGGAATTACCGAGATACAACGACCAATGTCATTACCATTGCTACGCTGCAGGATCTGCATGGCCGATCTATCCAGGATGTAGGTACACAGCTCTTCAACGACTGGAAGTTGTGGCATCAGGATCGCTACAACGGTGTACTCTTCGTAATTGCGCCCAATGAGCGCCGTATGCGCATCGAGGTTGGCTATGGGCTTGAAGGAGCTATCCCGGACATCATGGCCGGGCGTATCATTCGCGAAATTTTAACGCCTGCATTCAGGGATGGAAGCTATTATGACGGACTGGACCGCGCCACTTCTGCTATGATCCAAATGGCATCTGGTGAGTTTGAGGGTGAGCTTAGCACTAATGAACGATCCTCGGGTGGTGGATTCATCAGCACCGATACCATCATCTTCTTCCTCTTCATTATATTTGTATTCATCATCACTTCACGCAGGGGCGGCGGTAAAGGTGGCAAACGACGCCGGAAACGCCATTCCCTCAGCTCAGGCGGTATTATCTGGATGGGCGGCGGCTTCGGTTCCGGCGGAGGAGGGTTCGGCGGTGGCGGAGGCGGCGGATTTGGCGGCTTCAGCGGCGGGGGCGGTTTTGGCTCCGGCGGCGGCGGTGCCAGCGGCGGATGGTAAAACAGTGAGTGATTTATTGAATGGGTGAATGGCGGTTCTCTCTCGTTCCGCTGCTCCGTAATTGTATTACTAAACTAGCCTGTTACCGATTTAGTATTAGATGCTATATAGGCCGAATCTCCCAAATTAAGAACCTTGCTCTATTGATAGCGCTCATTTTCCTTTCTCAACAGGTAAACGCATTAAAAATCTTATTATGAAATATTAGACAGGCTGTGTCCCCAAAAGTAGGGTTGAGTGATTGAAGAGGTCATGACGTACACGATATTCGTAAGCTTGTGTCACCTAACCCACGAAATCTACCACATTCGCTCATTCAACCACTCAATGATAACCTACATACTAATCTTTTCTTCTCGTAAAGGGGGAGCCGGTGTTTGGTTCTGATACTCCTCCAGAGTGAATTCGTCAACCTGTACCACATCTACGCGGGCCTCTTCGGCACGCCGGGCCAAATCAGCTTCCTCTTTGGTGATAATTCCTTTTTCCAGGGCTTCATCAATCACAAAGCGGGGTTGTGTTTTGGGGATCTCTTTCTGCTTAGCTGCTTTGTGCAATTTTCGATAGATCGGCTCAGCTTCGACAACCAGTTTTAACGCTTTTTCATAACGGCCCAAAGCTTCGTTTTC
>CAZKCY010000507.1:1388-1912 GCA_964551155.1 uncultured Marinimicrobium sp.
AGGTACATGCCCTTGGTCAGACGATCCCGAACCTCACCGGGCTGCTGCATCGCTTGCGCTACTTTGTGGCCGAGGTAGTCGGACGGCTCCGTACCCATTCGATTCAAACGGGACCAGATAGCAATTGGCCCACGGAACAGCCAACTCAGGCCCGGAACCTTGATCTCCCGGTAAATCTCATCAAACGATTCCTGGATGCGGGCAAAAGCATACTGAATAGACCATTCGAAAAAGGCCCGGTCCTCTTCCCGCTGGCCTTCCGCCACAAATCGTCGCAGCGTGGTAGTGGCCAGGTACATCCAGCTTAGGATATCCGCAAAGCGACCGCTTATTTTCTCCTTAATCTTGAGTCCGCCACCATAAGAACCCAGCGCAATATCTGCCAGGAATGCAAACGATGCCGAACTCCAGGCCAATCGTTTATAATATTTGGCAGCAGGACCGCTCACGGGTGCCGAAACAAATGCACCCCGTGTCAAGCTCAACACCGCCGAGCGCGCCAAATTCCGTACTACGTGCCCGAT
>CAZKCY010000508.1:0-1903 GCA_964551155.1 uncultured Marinimicrobium sp.
TATTCTGGATTCAGTGTGCGGGGTTGATAAGGCCCGCATTTAGGAGTCGAGGATCCCATGCACGACCGGAACAGTCTACTCGAAGCCCTGGAGCGCACCCGGCTTCGCACCCAAACACTGATTGACAGCCTGACCGACGAACAGCTGCAAGTGCCCTACCACCCCGGCATCAATCCGCCTCTGTGGGAAATGGGCCACGCGGCTTTTTTTTACGAAGTGTTCATATTCGGGGAGCTGGATCAGCGCCCAAGCTTCGACCCCAGCATGGACGATCTGTGGGATTCTTTTCATATTGAACACCGCGACCGATGGCAGCCGGGGCTGTTTCCAGGCCGGGAGCAGACCCGCCTCTATTTCGATATAGTCTATGATCGCATCGCCGAACGGATTCAAACCCAGCCCCTAACCGATTGGGCCAAGTACCTGTACCGCTACGCGATCTTTCACCAGAACATGCACATAGAGTCGCTGATCTGGTGCCGCCAGACCCTGGCCTACCCAGCCCCGCCGGGCGCGCTGGAGACTACGACGATTTCAAGCGCAAACAGTGAATCTCTTGGCGACGCACAAATACCGGCCGGCAACTACGTTATTGGCATGCCGGGCAAGTCGCTCGAATTCGCCGATCGGGATTTTGCCTTCGATAACGAAAAACCCCGTTTTGAAATCGAACTGAACAGCTTCGCCATTTCCCGCACCCTGGTATCCAACGCCGAGTTTCTCGAGTTCGTCGAAGACGGCGGCTACCGCCGGCCCGAGCTCTGGTCTTTCGGTGGGCGCAAATGGCTCAATACCCCGATTGTCCGACCGGAGACAGAAACTGCCGTCGGATCCCCGAGCGAATGCCCTCAGCATCCGCTCTATTGGCGCTATGAAAACAACCAGTGGCAAGAGCGCTTATTCGACCGTTGGCAAGCCTTGCCGCCCGACTACCCAGTCACCCATGTCAGTTACTGGGAGGCGGAGGCCTTCTGCAATTGGGCTGGGCGGCGTCTGCCAACCGAATACGAGTGGGAAGCCGCTGCGCTCGGCAATCGCCCAGGAGAGCCTTTCCGGCGCTTTCCCTGGGGTGATGAGTTTGACAGCGGTCGAGTCGACATGGACGCCGAGCGCATGGCCCAGATGCCGGTGACTGCGTTAGCAGAAGGCGAGAGTCCCTTCGGCTGCCGACAAATGCTGGGCACAGTCTGGGAGTGGACGTCCAATCAGTTTCTGCCCTACGACGGCTTTGCGGTAGACATCTACCCTTTCATGTCCACCTTGCAGTTCGGCGATCACAAGGTAACCAAGGGCGGCAGCTGCGCAACTTCTTCCATGTTAATTCGAGGCACTTATCGTCAGGCTTATCTGCCGATGCGCAATGATGCCTATACCGGCTTTCGAACCTGCGCGCTCTAATTAAAACTCTTAAAAGAACAAGGCTGAGCTATGTCAGATGTTGTTACCAACGAATACGAAACCGATGAATTGTTGGGCCAATACTTGGCCTTTCATTTCGGTGCCGATTATTTTGGTGAAAGCAATTACCCGGCCCGCTGCGCTGCCCTGTGCAGTGAACTGACTGCTGGTGGACCACAGCGCTCAGCGCTGGATCTGGGTTGCGCCGTGGGGCGCAGCAGTTTCGAATTGGCCCGCCACTTCGATACCGTTACCGGCCTGGATTTATCCAAGCGTTTTATCGACAGCGCCAAGCTGTTGCAGGAGCAGGGCGAACTGGAGTATTTTCTGCGGGATCAAGGCGAGTTGGGATCGACAGCCAAAGCCCGGCTGGCCGCCTTTGGCCTTGAAAATTCTGCGGGGAAAGTATCCTTTGCGGTTGCCGATGCCTGCAACCTGACTGAGGAATATTCCGGTTACGATTTGATTTTTGCCGGTAATCTTATTGATCGTCTACAAGATCCGA
>CAZKCY010000509.1:0-1894 GCA_964551155.1 uncultured Marinimicrobium sp.
CGCGAGTTGGGCGCCAAGGTAATTCCCATGGCGGTGGAGCCCAACGGCACCAACATCAACCGCAGCTGCGGCTCGACCAAACCAGAGGCGCTGAAAGAGCGAGTATTGGAGTTGGGCGCCGATCTGGGCATTGCCTTCGACGGCGATGGTGATCGTCTGATCTTTGTCGATCACAAAGGCGATATCGTCGATGGCGACGAGCTGCTCTACATCATTGCTTCTTACCAGCAGCAATACGGCGGCGGTTGCGATGGCTTGGTGGGCACCCTGATGAGCAACCTGGGGCTCGAGCTGGCGATGAAGAAAATCGGCGTGCCCTTTGCACGCGCCAAAGTGGGCGATCGCTACGTGATTGAAACCATGCGCACCAATGGCTGGACCTTGGGCGGCGAATCCTCCGGGCATATTGTCTGCAGTAACGTCACCACCACCGGCGATGGCATCATCTCCGCTCTACAGGTACTGCTGGCACTTTCGACCATGGGCGAGTCACTGCACACGGTCAAAAAACGTATGCACAAAATGCCTCAAACCATGATCAATGTGCGTACCGCCCGGCGCGAAGATCCGTCTCAGAATGAAACGATTATGGCCGCGGTAAAGAGCGTGGAAGCCCAGCTGGCCGATACCGGCCGGGTGCTGTTGCGCCCCTCTGGCACCGAACCGGTGATTCGGGTTATGGTCGAGGGCCAAGACAAAAAACAGGTCAAGGAGCTGGCTCAGGAGCTGGCTGTGGTGGTTGAACAAGCGCTGAGCTGAAGCCGTTCCGGTACGGCCTCGGCCCGCGCGTAAAAAAACAGCGAAAAGAAGGCGACCAGAGGCGAATTGGGATTGTATGTTAATCCCATCTTCGCTAACATTGGCGCCCGCTTTAAGGGGGACCCTTAAGCATGGCACAGAAGACAAATCGCCGGCCATTGGTGGTAGGGAACTGGAAGATGAATGGCAACCGGCAGGTGAATGCCGAATTGCTGGCATCGATAGAAACCCGCTGGCAGGGTGTGCATCAAGCGGAAGTGGCTGTTTGCCCGCCCTTCGCGTACTTGCAGCAGGCCGCAGAAGTATTGGCCAAATCGAACATAGTTTTGGGTGCCCAAAACGTCAGTGAGCACGATGAAGGCGCCTACACCGGCGAAGTCTCGGCCACTATGCTCGCCGACTGCCACTGCCAATATGTGATTGTCGGCCATAACGAGCGACGCCGCCTGCAGGGTGAAACCGACCAGCAGGTAGCAGAAAAGTTTATCGCTGCCCAGCGTGCCAAGTTGATTCCGATCCTTTGTGTCGGTGAGTCGGCCCAGGACCGCGAAGCAGGCAAGGCCCTTGAAACTATAGGGCGGCAACTCAATAAAGTGATTGAGGTTGCCGGTCGAGAGGCTTTCCGGCGCGCGGTAGTCGCTTACGAGCCGGTTTGGGCAGTAGGCACTGGCAAAGTGGCATCGCCGGAGCAAGTCGAAGAAGTACACCAGTTTATTCGAACCCAGCTGGGCGAACTGGGTCAAAGCGTAAGAGTTTTGTACGGCGGCAGCGTCAAGCCCAACAACGCCGAGCAACTGTTTGCCATGGCCGACATAGACGGCGCCCTCTTAGGTGGCGCCTCCCTGAAAGCCGAAGATTTTATCGCCATCTGCCAAGCCGCTGAATAAGCGGGGCAGGGCAAGAGACTAGAAGAGTCGAGACACGATGGAAAATATCGCATTAGTGGTACACATATTGGCCGCCCTTGCCATTATTGGTCTGATCCTGCTGCAGCAGGGCAAAGGCGCGGTAGCTGGCGCCTCCTTCGGTGGCGGCGCCTCGCAAACCGTATTCGGTAGCCAAGGCGGCAGCAGCTTTTTTACTCGCGCCACAGCTATCTGCGCGGTAATCTTCTTCGCCACCAGCTTCGGCCTGG
>CAZKCY010000510.1:0-442 GCA_964551155.1 uncultured Marinimicrobium sp.
CAATCGCTTCGATTATTTTCCGCGCGGTTTAAACGAGGTCTGGGATGAACATGAAAAGCACAAAGATAAAGGGCTAGTAGTAGAGCAAACACTAATGTTCCATTACCCGGCGGAGATGTATTTCTTCGTAAATGCCAAAGACCGCGAGCTGGCCGACAGAATCGAAACGGGTATTAAATTAGCCGCCGAAGACGGCAGCCTGGATGAGTTGTTTTTCAGCATTCCCGGTTTTAAGAAGGGTTATCAGGAACTGTTGAATCCTAAGCGGAAAATCATCGAATTGAAGCGGCTTGATTGGCAGCAAACGGCGCAGTCCGAAAGCCGAAATTCTGCCCCTTAGCAGCCGGCAGGGTTTTAATCCGCTTTTTTGCTGAGCTGACTCTTGGCCTCTATCCATTGGGACATATACTGGGTGCTTTTGTGCAGATGATGGCCGAGCATA
>CAZKCY010000510.1:452-1884 GCA_964551155.1 uncultured Marinimicrobium sp.
TCCCAAGCGGGTAATTCTTAAACTGAAGCACCCAATGGGGTCTTGAGCTGCCGAACCCAAGATACTGAAGCTATTGGGTGAGCATCGACGTCCTCTAGACCAAGGGGTCCTTATTGCCCCCAAGCCGGCTTTTGGCTTCTATCCATTGGGACATATACTGGGTGCTTTTGTGCAGATGATGGCCGAGCATAGCGCCAATGAAATTCGCTCGACGATGTTCAGCCAGATTTGCCCTTAAGATTTCGATTCGCGCGTGTAGCTGTTCGGCTATAGCGGTCGAGTCGAAGCGCTCAGCCAGGATCCGCTGCCCGCGCACCACCGCTTCCTGCCACTGATCTTCCTCGGTATAGAGCCTTTGTGCTTCGGCCACCAGTTGCTCCGCGCTCTGTGCCACGGCGCCGCCCCAGGGCAGCGACCCGGCCATGCCCTCCGCGCCTATAGCGGTGGTCACGCTTGGAGTCCCGCATTGCATGGCATCCAGAAGTTTGCCTTTGATGCCGGCACCAAAACGCAGCGGCGCCAGGCAGACCCGGGCCCGGCTCATAACCTGGTGGGCATCCTTCGCCCACCCGCCCAGATGAAAGCCCTGCTTTGGGTTGTGCAGGGCGGTGGCCTTGGCCGGCTGATAGGCGCCGTAAATGTGCAACTGAGCGGATGGCAAACGGGCTCTGAGCTGAGGCCATAAATGGTGCTTGAGCCAGAGCACCGCATCCCAGTTGGGCGGGTGGCGAAAGTTGCCAATGGTGACAAAATGCTCGCGCTCGGCAAAAGTCGGAGTTTGCTCGGGACCTCGGCCGGGCATAAACGGCGTGTGCAGCAGCAACTCTGCGGGCACTCCGAAAGCGGTTTGCAACAACTCCAGCTCGAAGTCGGAAATCATCAGACTCAGGTCGCTGCGATAGATAGCGGCGATTTCCCGTTGGGCCAAATCGCTCGGCGCCATGCGTTCGAACAGTTCCAACGGTTCGCCCAGCACCGGCTCCACAGCCTGGCGTTCGGCTTCGTTGCCACAAGCATTCTGGCGCTCTTTGAGCCATTGCTGGCGCGCCCAGCGCAGGCTGTGCAGATCTTCGGTATCCAACACCCGCAGCGCGGTGGGGCAGGCCTTAGCCACACGCCAGCCAAATTGTTCTTCGGTCACGAAGCGGTCGAAAACCACCACATCGGGCTGCAACTCGGCGACAAAAACATCGAAACTCGAACTGTTGAGTTCGACAGACTGTTCCGCGACATTCAGTGCAGCCAAATCGACGCGCTGCTCGCCCTTCTGCGCTGCGCAGGCAAACACGCTCTCCCAGCCCCGCTCGCCAAAGCTTTCCAATAACTGAACAATTCGGCTGCCGGCCGCCGAGGAACGGGGCTCGGGCCAGACGTAACCAATCACTAACAATTTTGCCATCAGGAGGTGATCATCCGGAATGGACCAGCCGCG
>CAZKCY010000511.1:0-1883 GCA_964551155.1 uncultured Marinimicrobium sp.
CCTTAGGAATGTTTGAATTCGTCCATATTGGCTTGATCGTTCTGGCTGTGGGGCTAGTGTATTTTCTTACCATCGGTCGCTTCCTGCTGCCAAAAACCGACGCCCGATCGGTGGCCGACGAAGAGGAAGAATCTTTCATCGCAGAACTTGCTGTCACCAGCGATGGGAAGCTAATTGGGAAAACTCTGGAAGAGGCTAACTTTGAGTCCCATAGCGGTGTGAAGGTGCTGAAGCTGGTTCGGGGTGGGCAGCTGCGAACCGCAAAAGCAAAAACCACGGAGCTCAAGCCCGATGACGTCATCATGGTAAAGGCGACCGTGCGTCAGATTATGGATTTGATCAAAGAGCACTGGGTTGATGTGCTTTCGGAGTTTGATAGCGTGCGCAAAGCTCGCTCTGACACGCAAGTAGTGCCTGTTCTATTGCGCAATCGCCGGGTCTTCGATGGCCGCACCGCCCGCCAAGCGGATTTCTGGAAACGCTATCAGGCCCGTCTGATCGGTCTGGACACTCGTCGAGTAAGGCACAAACGTCTAGCGGACGAGACGCTCCATGTGGGTGAGGTTGCTCTACTCGACATTTCTAAGGCCGCGCTCGCCCGCCTGCACCGAAGCTTTGATGTAGTCGTTTTAGCTGAGTACAAAGATTACTTTGACAACCGCCGTATGATGACAGCCGGCGGCATTGTTGCCTCGGTGATTCTTCTGGCCGCGCTAACGCCCCTGCCCATAGTTTTGACGGCCATTTGCGGCGTTGTCGCCATGGGGGTGACTGGATGTATCGCCACTCGGGAGCTCTATGACGATGTATCCTGGGATGTCATTTTTCTGCTTGCCGGCGTGATTCCGCTGGGTATCGCCATGACCAAATCCGGGGGTGCCGACTGGTTGGGGTCGATGATTTCCGTTTATGCCGTCGGTTGGCACCCCGTATTTGTGCTAATGGCTCTCTACGCCATCACCACTATGCTAACTGAAATGGTCAGCAACAACGCCTCGGCGGTGATTTTGGTGCCGGTCGCTATTTCCATATCGCAAGACCTCCCGCTTGATCCCCTCACCCTTGTGCTGGCGGTAATGTTTGCCGCATCGACCAGTTTCTTGACGCCTGTGGGCTATCAGACCAATACCATGATTTACGGTACCGGAGCTCTCAGGTTCACCGATTTTGTCAAGGTCGGCGGTCCGCTCAATCTCATCTTGATGGTGGTCACCAGCTGCTCCCTCTACTGGATTGGTGTTTGAAGAAGGCTTTAAGGGCCGTCTCCCTAAACAACTGATGACAATTGTCAGCAATCTTCAGTGACGTTTCTGACTGGGTAGAAACGTCACTTTCGTCCAAACTGGCGTCCATAGAACAGTTGCGGCGCATTAGTCCTCCTTATGCTCGACAGCGTCCTGTCGGCGGCGCAAAATTTGCCTCCAACTGAAAAAATTTAACGGCTGCCGTTTGTTTCGCGCGGTATCGACCGCTTTTTACCCAGGATTTAAAGGAATGAATAATAAAAGTGAACTGCTATCCCAATTGCGTATAGATCGCGATGAGGAGCCAGAACCCAGCTCAAAATTACCTTGGCTCATAGGAGCAGTTGTATTGTTGGCCGCCATTCTGGTGGTTTGGACGCTGGTGACCCCCGATGTTGTGACCGTAAAAGCTCAAAGCGCCCGGGTAATTAGCAACCAGTCCGCCAGCCCCAGCGTGCTCGATGCCACCGGCTATGTGACCGCCCGCCGCTACGCTACTGTCTCCTCCAAGGTAACCGCCAAAGTTATGGAAGTGCTGGTGGAAGAAGGCATGAAGGTGGAAGAGGGGCAAGTGGTGGCGCGCCTCGACGACTCCAACACCCGCAAGAACCTCGCTCTGGAACAGGCCGGTCTGGCGCT
>CAZKCY010000512.1:0-1637 GCA_964551155.1 uncultured Marinimicrobium sp.
GCTCTTACAGGGTTATTCCCCAGGTTGAACGCGCCGAGCGGCTAAACCCGGATCAGTTAAAGAATTACTACACTCGCAACCGCGAAGGTGAATTGATACCCCTTTCGACGCTGGTCACTTTGGAAGAGTCGGTTCAACCGCGCCAGCTCAAAGGCTTTCAGCAGTTGAACGCGGTTACCATTTCCGGCGTGCCGCGTCCGGGGGTGTCGCTGGGCGAGGCGCTGGGAACCCTGGAGCAGATTGCCGATGAGGTTTTGCCGGCTGGCTTCAGTGTCGATTACGCTGGGCAATCGCGACAATTCAAGTCCGAAGGTCAGCAGCTGGTGGCGACTTTTTTCTTCGCGCTGCTGGTAATTTTTCTGGTTCTGGCGGCCCAGTTTGAGTCCTTCCGCAATTCGATCATCATTCTGGTGACCGTGCCCATGAGTATTTGCGGCGCCTTGATATTTATCACCCTAGGGTTCACCAGCTTGAATATTTATACCCAGGTTGGTTTGCTGACCCTTATCGGGCTTATCGCCAAACACGGTATTTTGTTGGTGGAATTTGCCAATAAGTTGCAGGATGAAGGCCGCAGTAAACGCGATGCTATCGAAGAGGCGGCCGCCATTCGTTTGCGTCCCATTCTGATGACCACGGCGGCCACTGTGCTTGCCATGATTCCCCTGTTGGTTGCCACTGGTGCCGGTGCCGCCTCGCGTTTCGCGATGGGGCTGGTAATCGCCAGCGGCATGACCATTGGGACCGCTTTTACTCTGTTCGTGGTGCCTTCCGTCTATTTGCTGCTGTCCCGGGACTATGCCGAGGATGAGGATCGCAAGCAGCGTGGAAGTCAGACCGCGTGATCTATACTGGTAGTGTCTTTTACTGACGGAGACAAAAGTCCGGCCTAGCGCCGGACTTTTTGTTTCGTGCTCCGGCGTTTCGTTCTGCGAATCGAGGTTTAGTGCGTAAATCAACCGATATCTAAAGGTTTAGCCAGTAGAGGAGGTTTATACATGCTTTGGACTCTGGCCATTCTGGCAATTTTGACATTGCCCGCCGCAGCTTACGCTCATTATCGCTTGCCCCAGCATGCCGAGGGCAGGGTGGCGCTCTGGCTTACCCGGTTGTTTCTGCTTGTCCTGGGGCTTGGCTTGGGCTGGGCGACCAGTCAGCGTTACTTTCCGCTTGAACCCGTAAGTGCGCAGATCAGTTTGTTTTTGATTGGCTTTGGCATCGCCCATGTACCAGCCGCTGCGGTATTGTTCTTAAAACATTTGCGCCGCAAGACTGCGTAGCAGAGTGTTAGTCGAACTGGATCCAAAGCCGAAAGGCATTATTTCCTGTATCATCGCCCGCTTTGCGCTCTGGAGCTATCCGGGGCGGAACCAGATCGCAGAGTAATAGACCTTCAAATTTCGGTATTAGAATGGCCCACCCAAACCCCAACCAAGCTCCCACCCTCAGCAAACGCGCTATGGTGCTGATTGAAGTTGCCCTGGCCATAGGCGGCTTTGGTATCGGCACGGGCGAATTTGCCACTATGGGTCTTATGCCCAGTATTGCGGAGGGTTTGGGAGTTTCCGAGCCGGCGGTGGGTCATGTAATCAGCTCCTACGCCTTGGGTGTGGTCATTGGCGCTCCCTTGCTTGCCA
>CAZKCY010000512.1:1647-1859 GCA_964551155.1 uncultured Marinimicrobium sp.
TCAGGCGACATTTGCTGATCGGCCTGATGAGTTTCTATGCCCTCGCTAACATCGCCAGTGCCCTGGCACCCAGTTACGAATCCCTGCTGACCTTTCGCTTTATCGCCGGCTTGCCCCACGGTACCTATTTTGGCGTCGCCGCACTGGTGGTGGCCACACTCTCTCCGCCCGCCCACCGCGGCAAAGCTGTCAGCCGGGTGATGATTGGTCTG
>CAZKCY010000513.1:0-1842 GCA_964551155.1 uncultured Marinimicrobium sp.
CACCCATAGTGGTGTCGCCAATGTAGCTAAGATGATTCACTTTGCTGCCGGCGCCGATGCGGGCCTTTTTGGTTTCGACGAAGTTGCCGATCTTGGCGCCTTCGGCCAGGTGGGTGCCGGGACGCAAACGGGCGAAAGGCCCGATGGTGCAATTGGCGTCGACCTGGGCGTCTTCTATTACGCTGTTGGCGTCGATCTTGGTGCCCGCGCCGATGGAGCAGTTTTTCAGCAGGCAGTTGGGGCCTATCTGTACTCCATCAGCAAGTGTCACCTCGCCTTCAAAGACGCAGTTGATATCGATAACCACATCGCGTCCGGCAGTTACTCTGCCTCGGCAATCAAAACGAGCCGGATCCATCAGCGTTACCCCGGTGGCCAATAGCGTTTCGGCCTCCTGGCGCTGATAGTAGCGCTCCAGCGCCGCCTGTTGCTGTCGGTTGTTGATGCCTTCGACTTCTTCCACACGCTGGGGTTGCTCGACGTGGATGTTTACACCGCTTTTTCGAGCCATGGCAATCAGGTCGGTGAGATAGTACTCGCCCTGGGCGTTGTCGTTGCTCAGTTTCGGCAGCCATTGACGCAGTTGTTCCGCGGTAGCTGCCATTATGCCGGTATTGATTTCGGAGATTTTCAGTTGCTCGGCGCTGGCGTCTTTCTGCTCGACGATTGCCGCCACCTTGCCGTGCTCGTCCCGGATGATGCGGCCGTAGCCGGTGGGGTCGGGCAGAGTCATGGTGAGCAACCCCATCTGCTTGTCGCTCACTTGGGCGACCAAATTTTCCAGGGTTTCGGCGCGGGTCAGAGGCACATCGCCGTAAAGAATCAGTACCCGGGAATTGTCCCGCAGGTGGGGTAGGGTTTGCTGCACTGCATGGCCGGTACCGAGCTGTTCAGTCTGCATCACAAACTGAATGTCGTCCGCCGCCAGGCGTTGCTCGACCTGATCGGCGCCGTGGCCGACGATGGTGAAAAGACGCTCGGCGCCCAATTTGCGGGCGGTATCGATTACGTGCTGCAACAGAGGACGGCCGCCAATGGTATGCAATACCTTGGGCAGGTCCGAGCGCATGCGGGTGCCTTTGCCGGCCGCGAGAATAACGATATCTAGGGGAAGGGAAGAACTCATGACCGGGTTGGCTCCTTCAACGGAAATATAGGGGGACTAAAGCAAAAAAAGGGCAGCGCTAGCTACCCTTTTACTAAAACAACAGCTTATCCGCAAAAAAACGCTTAGCGGTTACCGCCCAGCTTTTTGCGAATCGACTGGAGCGTGCGCAGCTGCGCGGTCGCTTCGGCCAGTTGCAAGGCAGCGCGGGAATAATCGAATTCACCCGACTGATTCGCCAGGGCTTTTTTGGCCTGCTCTTGAGCTTCCAGAGCAGCGGCTTCGTCCATATCGTGCGCGCGCAGGGCGGTGTCGGCCAGCACGGTTACATGGTAAGGCTGAACCTCCAAATAGCCGCCGGAGACGTAGAAAATTTCTTCTTCGCCGCCTTGCTTCACCACTCTGATCGGGCCGGGCTCGACGCCGGTAAGCAGCGGCGCGTGACCGTAAATAATGCCCAGCGGGCCTTCTGTGCCCGGGGCAACTACCATCTCTACCAAGCCGGAGAAGATCTCCTGCTCGGCACTGACGATATCACAGTGCATCGTCATTGCCATATCCACACCCTTTCTGTATTCGGGAACCGGCCGAGCTTAGCTCGGCCGATGCTAATTGGCTCTACTTCTTCTTCATTTTCTCGGCTTTTTGGACCGCTTCGTCAATGGTGCCTACCATGTAGAAGGCCTGCTCGGGCAGGTGGTCGTATTCGCCGGCAAGAATGCCTTTAAAGCCGCGAA
>CAZKCY010000514.1:0-1824 GCA_964551155.1 uncultured Marinimicrobium sp.
CTGGCCGGCGCCAGCGTAGATTCCCAGGAGAGTATCGGCGGAGGCCATGGGGGCTATGGCGCAGATGCTGGCAGCCAAAATCAATTTTTTCATAGTGCAATTCCTGTAGTCTTAGAAAGAGCGTTTGCGGCGATGGTCTTTTTGTAGGGCCGTTAATCGCCGTACGCCCCAAGTGGATGTCTGCGTTTTTGCCGCAAGTTTAGCAGAGCCAGCACAAAAAAGTGTGCGCTAGTCTGGCTTTGCCGAGCTCATTTGCCAGAGCCAGCGAGTCGTTATGCGTTCAGCGCGACACTTAAGGGTCGCCGATAGTAAAGGAAGTCTAGTGACAAACCTCATTTTGGTACGCAGAGATTTCGGTCTATACTCCCAAACTCCTAAACAAAAAATAAGAGGTTACCAATCATGGCGGAGTTTAATCGCAGAGCTTTTTTGAGAATGTCTGGAAGTATGGCATTGCTGGCCGGCGGCCTGGGAGCCATGCCCCTATTAAGCGGTTGCGGACGGCAAGAGTCGGGTGCCGCGGAAGATCTTGTCGCTCAGCGGCCTTTTGGTTTGCAGCTCTATACCCTAAGAGATGTGATTCAGGAAGACCCCGAAGCCGTGCTGCGTCAACTGGCAAGTTTTGGCTATAAGCAGATTGAAAGCTATGAAGGCCCTCAAGGCATTTATTGGGGCATGGGCAATAAAGGTTTTAAAAGCCTGATGGACGAACTGGAGATGAATATGATCTCCAGCCATGTGAACAATTTCGACGATTTTGACAGCTTTGCCCGCAAAGCCGATGAAGCGGCTGAAATTGGCGTGAAATACTTGATTTGCCCCTACGCCAAGCAAGAGACCCTGGATGATTACAAGGAGCTGGCGCAAAAATTCAATCGCGCTGGTGAAATTGCTAACCAAGCAGGCATTCGTTTTGCGTACCACAACCACGGTTACACTTTCCAGAAGGTCGACGGTGAGTATCCGCAGGATCTGCTTATGCGGCGCTGCGACCCCGAGCTGATGGATTTTGAGCTGGATATCTATTGGGTGGCGGCGGTCAACGAAGATCCGGCCGCTTGGCTCAAGCGCTATCCCAATCGTTTTAAGTTGGGCCACGTTAAGGACATCAAACGCAATGGTGAGCCTCAGACCACTACTTTGGGGCAGGGCGAGATTGATTGGGCCACCTTGCTGCCTCTCGCCCGAGTACAGGGCATGGAGTACTTTATTGTCGAACAGGAGCAATACGAGGGCACCACACCGATCAAGGCCGTGGAGGACAATGCCCAATTCATGAGCAAACTGACCTTTTAGGCTGAGGTCAAGCCAGCCTTGATTGCCAATCCGGTTTTGCCGCTAGGCGCTGGAACGCCTATCGGGAGGCCGGATCGGCAAACCCTCGGGACATCTGAACAAACACCCGTGCGGCATTGCTAAGGCTGCGTTGCCGGTGATGGATAATGCCCAAGCTCCGGGCTATGGGCGGGTGCTGTACGTTGAGTACCCGTACCTGGCCGTCGCCCAGCAAGCTCTGTGGTAGAACCCCCCAGCCCAAACCAATGGAAACCATCATTTTTATACTGTCCAAATGGTTGGTCACCATGGTGACGTCCAACTCCAGCTTTTCCTGTTCGAACAGCTTGCGAACCAGGCGGGTGGTATAGGTATTGGCATCCGGCATAATTGCTTGCCATGGGCTCAGGTCCGACAGCTTCAAGCTGTTCCGCTCGGCAAGTGGGTGATTGTGAGCCACGGCAAATTTCAGTTCGTCCCGCCAGAGTGTTTCGCTGGCAATACGTGCATCCGCTTCAGGCGCCAGAGTCACAACGCCCAACTCATAGC
>CAZKCY010000515.1:0-1824 GCA_964551155.1 uncultured Marinimicrobium sp.
TTTGTAGCGTTTTTTCAATTCAGGCCGTTTGGCCAGCAAGGTGGCGGTGATTTCAAAATCCTGCTCCAGAATAGGTGCCGCGCCTTTTTCTTTTGCCAAGGCCACGCCTTCGCGCCAGCCGGCCAGCGCCAACTCTTTGCTGACCTGTTCGGTAAAGGCCACCGAAGCCGGGCTGCCGTAGGGAATACGCAGCATGGTCAAAGTCGAGCCCAGTCCGAGAAAGCCCATGCCGTGGCGACGCTTGGTTTCAATTTCGTGGCGCTGCTGCTCGAGTGGCAAACCGTGGATTTCCACTACGTTGTCGAGCATGCGGGTGAACACCCGAACCAGTTTGCGAAACTTGTCCCAGTCGAACGACGCCTCGCTACTAAAGGCCTGTTTTACGCACTGAGTTAGATTAACCGAGCCGAGCAGACAGCTACCGTAAGGCGGCAATGGCTGTTCGCCGCAGTTGTGAACATAGAGGCCGTTGGCATCAAAGGCATTAATGCCCGGCACCTGAACGTCGTAAACCGCTTCGATACCCACTTCTTTTACGCTCGCGATTCTGCCGACAAAGCGATCGCGATTCAGACTGCGTTTATAGCTCGATATTGCCGCCTTGAGCTTATTGCTTTTCTCAAGATCGGAAAAACCGATCAAGTCTCGATACTGAACCAGGTTATCGCCACTGATAACCAGTTCGTGCTGGGCCTGGGTTCGGTAGTGTTTGCTTCCGCCATTCCCGTCGGGCAGCAGCGACTTGCCCGCAGTTCGTCTGTCCCGGTAGATTTTGGAGTTGATTCCCAGGCGCAACAGCATTCGTTGCACGGCGGTCAAACGATCCAGATCCGACTGAGCCAGGCGCAGACTCACGCCTTTGGTCTGGGATCCTTGTACCGAACCATCGGCGTCGAATAGGCCTTTCAAAAAACCGCCGTAGAAAGCGCTGGATTTGCGCTCAAGCTCAGGGGAAATGACCTTTGAGCCTGGCAACATGCCCAAATCCTTTGCCAGCTTGCGCACCGCCGCGGATTTCAATCGATATTCGCCGCGGCCTTTCACCTCCGACCAGCCGACAAAGTCGGAACGGTGGGGCAGCGTTTGGGCGCATCTCAGTGCCTCGGCCATGATCGGATTGCCATCAGCAGCAGCGCCTTCAGCTTGCGCCCTTGGCCAAACCGACAGCACAGCAGCGTCCTGCTTCAAGGTTCCGTCACCAACCAGAAGCCCCATCAAAAAGCCTTCCTCGTAGCTACCCTCGCCAGGCCAGGCCGGGGACTTGCGGTGATCATTGAGCACCACCAAGTCCCCTTCTTTAAGCGAACCCGCCGGCGTCCATTCGGTTTCATGAGTCCAGCGGGTCTGACGGCTAACTTTTTTGATCAGATGATCTTCGGTGACTTTCAAGCGGTAGCCTTCCATCGATTCGAGCTGAAGCAGCTTCTTGTCGCCGGTTTTAAAGAACCCTTCTGGACAAGTTTGATAATCCGCGCCGCTAATGCGCGCGAGAAAGGGCTTTCCAATAAGATCAGTTACTTGCCTTGGTCCTTCGGCGGTTTGCACCCAAGTATCACCGGAAACGCAGGGATTGGTCGCGCGGATATCTTCACAAAACCAGTTGTTGTTCTGCTCGTTGACCCGATCGATCAGAATAAAGCCCGGCTCGGCGAAATCGTAGGTGGAGCGCATTATCTGGTTCCAGAGCTGGCGCGCCGGAATTTTCTTGTAGACCTTACAGGCGACTTCGCCATTGTCTTTGCGCAGGTAATCGCCATCCAAATGATCCAGCCGGCGCCAGACCACTTGATCGGGATCGTTGGTGGAAAGACCATCGCGAAGCAC
>CAZKCY010000516.1:0-1813 GCA_964551155.1 uncultured Marinimicrobium sp.
AACCGCTTTGGTCGCCGTATGGCCTCCGATTTGTTCACCGGCTTCAAACAAGGTAACGCTATGCCGACGGCTCAAAAGATAAGCGGCGGTCAAACCGCTAATGCCGGAGCCAATCACGGCGATTTTTTTTTGCTCCATAACCTCGTTTTCCACCACCCTAAGTTGCGCTTATTTCTGCACCATTTTTGCCAACAAGCGAGTTTGCAGCCCCATAGGCAGCCAACTGATCAAGGTCATAATGGCCACCAACTGCCAGGGAAACTGAACCCGCAATTTGCGTTTGTTCATGCCTTTAACAATTCGCTCAGCAGCACGCTCAGCAGGTATTATGAAGGGCATCTCAAAGTCGTTCTGATCGGTCAAAGGCGTTTTGACGAAACCGGGCCGCACCAGTGTGACGTCTATACCCTCGCCTGCCAGATCCACCCGCAGCGAATTTATCAAATACTCGAGTGCTGCCTTGGAGGCGCCATAAGCTTCGCTTCGGGTCAGAGGCAAGACTGTCACCATACTGGCCACGCCCACTAGCTGAGCCCGCTCGGGACTGCGCCGCAGAAACGGTAAAGCCAGCTCGATAGTGTTTACTGAACCTTGGAGATTGATCGCCATGACCCGCTCGAAAGGTTCAGCCCTGAATTTTTTTACATCGATGTATTCACAGGTACCGGCATTGACAATCACCGCCTGCAGAGAGTCCACTAGCTCACTCAGGCGCTGATAGGCTTGCTCCAATTGCTTGGCGTCGGTCAGGTCCACCGCCAGCACCCGGCAACGCTCTGGATAATCCTGCGCCAATTGTTTCAGCGCCGACTCGCTGCGGGCACTGACGATCACCCTGCGGCCGTCTTCGAGCAATTTTCGAGCGACGGCTTCTCCAATACCGCTGGATGCGCCCGTTATCCATACCCAGCCTCGATCTTGATTTGTGTCGTGACTCATAAAACTCAACTCGCATCGGTTAGTGGGTTGCTAAAACGTCGGATTCTCGTTCGAACATCAATCACTTGATCAATTTTTGCTCTCTGAGCTGTTCAGCTGCTTGAACAGTTCAATGGTATGTTTCCGGCTCGCCTTCAAATCTACCAGGGGCTTGGGGTAGTCCTCGACTCCTGTGGGGTCATGGATCTCACGGCGGGAGACATTTTTTAGCTCCGGTACGTATTTACGAATAAACTCACCCTCTGGATCAAAGCGCTCTGACTGAGTTACCGGGTTAAAGATTCGAAAATACGGCGCGGCATCCGTGCCTGTGGAGGCGCTCCATTGCCAGCCGCCATTATTGGCAGCGAAATCTCCATCGATTAGATGAGACATAAACCAGGACTCGCCCGCCCTCCAGTCAATTTGGAGGTTTTTCGTCAAAAACATGGCGACCACCATCCGCAAGCGGTTATGCATCCAGCCGGTTTGGAGCAATTGCCGCATGGCGGCGTCCACGATTGGAATACCGGTACGGCCCTCCTGCCAGGCCGAAAGCCGATCTTCGTCCCAGCGCCAGGGAAAGTCCTCAGTGTAAGACTGCAAGGCCTTGCGTTTGCAAACCCAAGGGAAATCCACCACTACATGTTGATAAAAATCCCGCCACACCAACTCGCCGATCCAGGTGTGGGCCCCCTTGCTACCCGACTCCCAGTCCCCATGCAGGTGTCTCAGAGTCGCATTCAGGCACTGGCGCGGGGAAATCGAGCCCACCGCCAAATAGGGCGAGAGCTCTGAAGTCGCTGCCAGAGCGGGAAAATCTCGCTGTTCCTGATAATCATCGATCTGATTTTCAATAAACTGCTTGAGTCGCTTGTGCGCCGCTTCTTCGCCC
>CAZKCY010000517.1:0-1810 GCA_964551155.1 uncultured Marinimicrobium sp.
CCTCGCTTGAGTCCCGCATTTACCATGACCTCAAGCACCCGGTCGGCCTCGGCGGGCGTCCGGCAGAAGGGAATCATGGCAACTATATTTTCGAACCCCATCACTTCCCTGGCACGCTTGAGGGCTTGGCATTCCAGCTGGAAGGCTTGGCGGTAGCTTTCGTGATAGTAACGGGATGCACCGCGCAGCCCCAGCATGGGATTCTGCTCTTCTATTTCGAAAAATTCGCCCCCAATCAGGTTGCGGTATTCGTTGGACTTTAAATCCGAAAAACGAACAATGGCCGGGTGGGGGTAACAGGACGCGGCAATTTTGGCGATGCCGGTGGCCAGCTTGTCGACAAAAAAGTCCGCCGGTTGTTGGTAGTTTAAGGTCAGGGTGTCAATCCTCTCACGCGCGACTTGGTCCTCAACCCGGTCTGGATGTAAAAGCGCCATGGGATGAATACCGACCTGACTGGAAATAATGAATTCGATACGCGCGAGACCAATCCCCTGGGTGGGCAGTTGCCACCAGTAGAGCGCTCCATCGGGCATGGCGACGTTGATCATAAGTTGGGTACGGGTGGCCTTGACTTGGTCTACTCGAATCTCCCGGGTCTCATAGTCCAGCGAACCCTGGTAAACCTTTCCCGTCGCTCCCTGGGAGCAATCCAGAGTGACCTCCTGGTCATCCTCGAGTTGTTCGGTGGCGGAGCCTGTGCCCACTACTGCGGGCAATTTCAATTCCCGACTGACAATGGCGGCGTGACTGGTGGTGCCACCACTGTTGGTAATCACTCCGGCAGCGCGGCGCATAATAGGGACCCAATCGGGATCGGTACGTTCGGTCACCAGAACCGCCCCGCGGGGAAACATTTCACTTTGATTGTGACGCTCCAGGCGGCGTACTTTCCCGGAGACGATGGCACTGCCAACGCTGGCACCCTCAAGCAGCAGTTTGCTTTTGTGTTTGAGTTTGTAGCTTGAAAAAACCGCCCGGTCTCGTTGCGACTCAATAGTCTCGGGGCGTGCCTGAACGATGTACATTCTGCCGGTCTCGCCATCGCGGGCCCATTCAATATCCATGGCGCGTTGATAGTGTTTTTCGATGGCTATGCCCCAGCGAGCCAGGGTCAGAATGTCGTCATCTTCCAGAATCAGCTTACGCCGCTCATCGGGGGTGGTCTCCACCGTGCGGGTCATCTTACCCTTGGATAAGAGGGAGGCTTCGGAGTAGATCATTTTTTCGGCTTTACTGCCGCAGGTGCGCTCAAGAATAGGGCGAAACCCTTTTTCCAGTTGCCGTTTATGCACCATGAAGCGGTCCGGATTGACACTGCCCTTGACCACAGACTCGCCCAGACCCCAGGCGCCGTTGATTAATACCACATCGGGAAAACCGCTCTCGGTATCCAAGGTAAACATCACGCCCGCGCACCCCAGATCGGAACGCACCATCTGCTGAACTCCTACCGAGAGAGCAACCTGATCATGGTCGAAATTGTGTTGCTCCCGATAAGTTATGGCCCGGTCGGTGAATAGCGAGGCCAGACATTCCCGGGCGGCTATGAGCAGTGGCTCCAGGCCGCGGACATTGAGAAAACTCTCCTGCTGGCCGGCGAAACTGGCTTCGGGCAAATCCTCGGCGGTGGCTGAACTGCGCACGGCCACGCTGCAATCCGGTTCATCCAGCTGTTCGCACAGCCTCTGGTAGGCGCTGGCGATGGCCTGTCGCTGTTCCGGGGTGAATTCACCGCCGCGAATCAGGTCGCGGATCGCCTTGCCGGTTTCCGCAAGGTTCTGCTGTTGCTTTTGCCGCTTCTTGAGCT
>CAZKCY010000518.1:0-1805 GCA_964551155.1 uncultured Marinimicrobium sp.
CCACACTCACCCAACTGCTCACCACTATTTCTACCGGCACCTTCCTATACCGGGGTGGCTCGTGGGGCGTGTATTTGGGCAGCTCTTTGGGGTCGGGCTCGCCGTTGAAGAACACATCGTGAATAAACCGGTAGGAATAGGCCACCGAGAAGATCCCGCCGAGTACCGCAAACAACGGCACAACCCAGGAGTAATCCCCCAGTATTTCCAGCCCTATACTTTCGGCAAAGAACATCTCTTTACTCAGGAAGCCGTTCAGCAGCGGCACACCCGCCATGGCGGCTGCGGCCACCGTGGCCAGCAGGGCGGTATAGGGCATGTATTTCCAGAGCCCGTCCAGTTTACGCATATCGCGGGTGCCGGTTTCGTGATCGATAATGCCGGCGGCCATAAACAGCGAAGCTTTAAACGTGGCGTGGTTGATGATGTGAAACACCGCGGCCACCGCTGCCAGCTGAGTGCTGAAGCCGAACAGCAAGGTGATCAAACCCAGGTGGCTGATAGTGGAGTAGGCCAGCAGACCTTTTAAGTCGTGCTTATAGAAGGCGTGGTAACCCGCGTAGACGAAAGTGACCATGCCGGTAATGGTGACCAGATAAAACCACAGCTCGCTGCCCGCCAGCGCGGGATACATACGCGCCAGCAGGAAAACCCCCGCCTTGACCATGGTGGCGGAATGCAGATAGGCGGACACCGGCGTGGGCGCCGACATGGCGTGCGGCAGCCAGAAGTGAAACGGGAACTGGGCCGATTTGGTAAAGGCGCCCAACAGCACCAGAATCAGCGTTATCGGGTAGAGAGCGTGAGCGCGTATCTGATCACCCGCCGCTAGAATCTCAGTCAAATTGTAACTGCCAACAATATGCCCCAGCAGCAGGGCACCGGCCAACAAAGCCAGACCGCCCGCGCCGGTAACCGCCAGCGCCATGCGCGCACCTTTGCGGGCATCGCTCTGATGTGACCAGTAACCGATCAACAGGAAAGAACTCAGGCTGGTCAGCTCCCAGAACACCAGCAGCAGCAGAATGTTGTCGGACATGACAATGCCCAGCATCGCCAGCATAAACAACAGCAATAGGGCGTAGAACTTGCCGAGCGAATCTTTGGAAGACAGATAATAGCGGGCGTAAAGTATGATCAGCAGACCGATACCGGATATCAGCAGCGCGAACATCATGCTCAGGCCATCCAGGCGTAGGCTCAGATCCAGGCCCAGCATCGGCAGCCAGTCGTAATGGAAGAACAACGTAGTGCCGGCGAGCACTTCCGGCAGGTGCTTAAGCAACAAACCCAAAGAGACCAGCGGGCCAAGTGCGGTGGCCCAGGCGCAGATGTTGCGGCCATAGCGCTCGGTCGCCAGGGGCAGCAGGGCTCCCAGCAGCGGCATGAAGATAATCAGTAGCAGTGTCATAAGTGCGCTCGCACCTCGGTTTTTATTGAGCTTCGGCCAAGGGCAGACCGGTTTGTTTCAGAGCGAAATCAAAGTTAAGCGAGCGGTGGGTCGGTGAAGAAGGGGCAGCGTTGGGGGCGCGCCTTGCCGGGTCCGGTTGAGTAATGAAAGTATGAGCGCGGCATTACTTAAATCCTGTTTGGTTTTCGTGTGTGGTGGCCCTAAAGGAAAATAAAAATCCTGATGACAGGCCGCCTCGATACCGATCGCAGAACGCAGTTATACACTGACTTGGGGGCTTAGTGCCAGTGTTGTGCCGGCGTTTGGGCTGTGGTAGTGACGCAAAAAAGGACTTAAGGAAGAGTTGAGAGTGTCTCCTGGGAGGCGACTACTCTGAGTCAATTTCCAGTGAGAA
>CAZKCY010000519.1:0-1804 GCA_964551155.1 uncultured Marinimicrobium sp.
CTGTACCTGATCCTGGGCGCCGTTGGCGTAGTAGCCGGGCTCGCCATCACCTTTATCGGTGGCAAGCGCTGACTTACCAGCCCTGAACCGCTGCTCACGTTGATGGCAAATTGTGCCATCTGCCGTCGCATGCTTTGATGGCACTCGTGGAATTGAAGGGGAGAGAAGAAGCCGGGCACAGCCGCGCCAAAACGCAGACTTTCAAACTGCATTACCAATCGGCTGATAACCACCGGCCACGGGCCTCCATCAAACCTCGACCGGCAGCATCTTGTGTACCAAGCGCGGTCGTCCCTGGCGATCGCCCGTAGGCGCCAAACAATAACTCAAAGCAAACGGGTGCCCTGCCCAATCCCCGCCCCGGCCTAAGGCCGGGGCGGTTTTTCTTGGTAACACGCTAATGCCCTGCCCAATCATGGTCTAGAATAAAAGCAGGCCCTGCTCGATCCTGAGGTGCGCCATGTCTCGAGCCCGTATCTTGATGGCGGCTGCTGTGGTTGCTCTTTCCTCTTCCGCCGACACGATTTTCGCTTCTGAACCAAGCAGCCAATCCGCCCGACCAATTCAAGATAAAGCAATAATTCCACTCTATCTTGCGCCCGACCGCGAGCTCCAGGGTCAGACTGATACGTTTCCGGCAACGGAAACTCTACCCGGTGCTACCAAACAACGCCCCACGCCCGACCCACGCATCCAGACCATTCGGATGCCTGCAATAGTAACCGAAGGCAAAGCGCAATACCGTTCAATCGATACTCCTAAGCGCGTCAATTTGATAATGACCGAGCCGCCAACGCCAACATACCGGACGATCCCCGGCCAGCGCGCTGGTACAGCTCTGGAATACAGCGCGGAAAAAGGGGCTTGGGTAACCAAGGCGGCACCGTCGCTATCCCCTGACTTCGATTCCATAGATTTCGAAGGTGATGGGTCAAATAACTCAGGCTTGATCCACATTCCCGCCGACCCGCACGGAGCTGCGGGGCCCACCCACGTGGCCAGTGTTGTCAATGTCTCATTGCGCGTTCACCAAAAGGACGGTAGTGGAACGGTCGATTACAATGACTCGCTCGGGAATTTCTTTTCCGACAATAAGGATGCTGGTGACGCTTTCACCAGCCTGTTCGATCCGAAAATCCTGTTTGACCAATATGCTGGGCGTTTTGTGATCGTCGTACTGGACCTAGCCGACGACGGGGCCGGAGGCAGCACTGAGGACTCACAAATACTGTTAGCCGTCTCGAATGACGCCAACCCAACCGGAATCTGGTACACCACATTCATCAATTCAAAGCTGAATATCGGAGGCGTGGACTGCTGGGCGGATTACCCTGGATTTGCAGTGGATGAAGAGGCCGTATACGTCGCTGCGAACATGTTCGAATTCGAAGCAGATGGCGGTGACTTCTGCGAAGCACGACTGTGGGTCCTTGACAAGGACGGCTTTTACGACAACACCGCCGCGAGCGTCACGCTCTACGACCCGTACACGGCAACTGACTTCGATGTCACTACGCAACCGGCACATATGTTTGGTCCGGGCCCACCGGGAGTTGGCACTTATCTGGTTGGCTACAACGCACTGACCGATGGAACCGACGAGGCTATTCAGATTGTGAGAATTGACGATCCACTGGGATCAGCCACATTCACTTCGAGCACACCATTCGTCGGGAATGTAGACGATACGTCGGTTGCGGTACCGACGGCGCCACAAACCGGAGGAGCAGATGAGTTGGACTCCGGTGATCGTCGAACCCTTGATGCCGTGTGGTATCAAGATTCGCTCTGGGTAACCACCACA
>CAZKCY010000520.1:0-1798 GCA_964551155.1 uncultured Marinimicrobium sp.
CCCTGCGTCTACCAATTTCGCCACTCTGGCACTAATTCAGTCATAGATAACTGATGGTGCGGTTTCGCCGTTCCCGGGTAGATTTCTGTGGTCCGGCGAAGTGCGCGAGATTATAGCAGCGAACGGCGGCCCGTCAACCTAAGAATGCGAAATCCTGGGGTTATCATAGCCAGAAAAGCGCATTTGTTATAACCTTGCCACCCTTGAATTTCCGGGCCGTGCCCGGCCTTCCATCTTCGACTCGATTTATACAGCCAATCTATGCAGCGCCAGGACTTTTACTACTCGCTTCCCGACTCTCTAATTGCCCGCGAGCCCGCCGCCGAGCGGCGCGGTAGCCGCCTGTTGGCGCTTGATGGCCCAACGGGGGAGCTTCAGCATCGACAGTTTCCGGATTTGCTGGAGCTGGTGCAGCCGGGTGATTTGATGGTGTTCAACGATACCCGGGTGATTCCGGCTCGGGTGTTCGGGCGCAAGGATACCGGCGGCCAGGTGGAGGTGCTGGTTGAGCGGCTGCTGGACGAGCAGCGGTTTCTGGCTCATGTGCGCGCCAGTAAGTCGCCCAAGATTGGTACCTACGTGATTTTGGAAGACGGCAGCCGGCTTGCGGTGATGGGGCGGCGGGGCGATTTGTTTGAGCTGGCTTTCCCTCCCGAGCTGCGGGCACTGGAGGTTCTGGAAGCCATAGGCCATATGCCGCTGCCGCCCTATATAGATAGAAGTGATGAAGACTGGGACCGGGAGCGCTACCAAACGGTTTACGGCCATCGCGCTGGCGCGGTAGCGGCGCCGACCGCCGGTTTGCATTTTGACAACCAGTTGCTTGAGCAGTTGCGTGAGCACGGCGTGCAGATTGCCTTTGTCACCCTGCACGTGGGCGCGGGCACCTTTCAGCCGGTGCGAGTGGACGATATTGCCACCCACCAGATGCACAGTGAGGTTATGGAGCTGAGCGCCGAGATCTGCGCCCAGGTGCAGGCGACCCGCGCGGCCGGCAAAAGAGTGATAGCGGTGGGCACCACCAGCGTTCGCTGCCTGGAAACCGCGGCCAAGGCGAGTGAAAAGCCGGGCGAGATTCAGCCCTACAGCGGCGAAACCGACATTTTTATTTACCCTGGCTACCACTTCAACGCCGTGGACGCCCTGATTACCAATTTCCACCTGCCGGAATCTACCTTGCTGATGCTGATCTCGGCCTTTGCTGGCTACCGCCATACCATGCACGCTTATAAAGAAGCGGTTGAGCAGCAGTACCGATTTTTCAGTTATGGCGATGCCATGTTTATTACCCGCAACCCTGCGGCCGAGACTGAAACGGTAGGAGCGCCTGCGGCGGCCCCAAAAGAGACTGACCAGTGAACCGAACCTGCGCCATGAAATTTGAGTTGGATACCCAGGAGGGCCAGGCCCGGCGTGGCCGGCTGACTTTCCCGCGCGGTGTCGTCGAGACCCCGGCGTTTATGCCGGTGGGTACCTACGGCACGGTCAAAGGCATGTTGCCTCGGGATATTGCCGCTACCGGCGCGCAGATTATTCTGGGCAATACCTTTCATTTGATGCTGCGCCCGGGCACCGAAGTGGTTAAAGCCCACGGTGATCTGCACGACTTTATGCAGTGGCCCGGCCCGATTTTGACCGACTCGGGTGGCTTTCAGGTGTTTAGTCTGGGCGATCTGCGCAAGATTACCGAGGAGGGCGTTTCCTTCCGCTCGCCCATGGCTAATAGTGACGACGTCAAGTATGAGACCGAGGATTTCAACCCGCGCGGCATCCGCTGGTTCACCGCCGGACTGGCAGT
>CAZKCY010000521.1:0-1791 GCA_964551155.1 uncultured Marinimicrobium sp.
ATTGTTCCATAGTGCGGGTGATACCAAGACGGTTGAGCGCATGAACCGTAAAGTAACTATCTCTAAGCCAACAAAACCGATAATCCCAATTGCGCTCGGTGTGCTCGGCCTCAGGAATTGAAGTGGTCATGGCGGCGATAATAGCGCCCGTATCTTCGTAAGCACTGAGTTTCAAGGTGATTGCCGCACGAATAACTGCGTCCTGCCACTCAAATGGAATAGCCAAAAACCGGCTCCACTCCAGCCAATAGTTTTCGGTTTCCTGCAAAAAGCGTTCACCAAGGTGGGACAAGGACTCTTTTATCGATTCGTCGGCTCCGAGAATGAGATAATGCTCGCCGTCCAACACATAAGGGCGTTCATCCATCAGTGCAGTAACTGAGAGCGTAGAACTCAGGCGCAGAGATAGCTTATTGTCGTAAACAAAACGGATATGGTTACTGCCCTGAATTTTTTTATAGGCCTGAGCTCCATCCTCACAAGCCGGTCGCAGGCGAATACTGATGCGCGGCGACCCAATCGGTATAAGCTTTCTAATAATGCTCATGGGTCGATAAACCCGCCCGTGCTGCATAAATCTGGGCACGAAATCTATAACTTCTACGCCGTTATCATTTTTATCGTAAAGCGTGGTTTTTAAGACCGCGGTGTTTTTCTCGTAATGCTGCTCACTGTGGCTAAAGTTTTCCACATCAATGGCATAAGTACCGATCAAGCTTTCTGGATCATCGGTTTTAAGCAGTGAGCTGAACACCGGATCGCCGTCGAACCTCGGCATACAGCACCAAACTATCTCAGCCTTCTGGTCTACAAGCGCGCCGATGGTGCAATTGCCAATCAGCGCCAACTCCAGATTTCGCTCTGTTTGTGCCATTGTTCAACTCCTCAATAAATCTTTCAAAAATTCCAATGCGTCCGCTACCGTTTTCAGTCGCTCAGTGGCGCAGCTTGTGCCGGGCCCTACCTTTATCGAAACCCCGTGTTGATCATTGACCCACGCAAAAGCATCTTCGTCGGTGGTGTCATCGCCCATATAGCAGGGACGGCGCCCTTGATAAGGACTCTGTTGCATAAAACGAGCCACCGCCATGCCTTTGTCCACACCCAGAGGCTGAATTTCTCTCACACAATTACCGTAAATAACTCGCAGGCCCTCGTAGTGCTCAATGTGTTCAGCCAGGAATCGGTCAATTTCTGGCTTTAGATCAGGCCGTTTTCGAAAATGGAGCGCAAAAGAGTGTTCTTTGTCTTCCAGTAACAATTCGCGCCTTCGAGCAAATTCAGTGACTAAAGCCAACGCTTGAGAAAATTCCGGGGTATCCAGGCTAAGGTTGTCACGGCTACCGTCCGGCCACCGCCATTCGGCACCATGACTACCCGCCAGCGGAAGTTCTGGCAATCGAGTAAGAAGATCCAGAGATTCGATAGAGCGCCCTGAGACAAGCGCAAAGGCGCCATCGAAGGCATTGAAAAGCTTTTTGAGAAGGTCGCGCAATTCCTCGGAAACCTCAACACCTTCCGGAGTTTCGGCAAAATCCACCAAAGTGCCATCAAAATCCAGGAATAGCGCCGAATCCCGTTTATCTATCGATCGCATAGAAACAGTGACTTTTGAAATGAGTGGGATGAATTGACTATATCACAAAGAACGGAAGGGCGAAAAAGCGAGGGTGTTTTAAGTTTAGATGCTTGAGTCGAAGGCAGGATGGCGCAGACGACGCCCGTAGGGCGCCCCGCAGGGCATCGGCAAGCGTCGCGGAGTTATGCGAGCCCCATAGAAAAATACCCCGG
>CAZKCY010000522.1:0-1775 GCA_964551155.1 uncultured Marinimicrobium sp.
TAGTTGTTGGGCTGGCCCCCATACAATATTTACATGGACGCCCCACTTGTATGTGGGAAGTGTCCCGAAGCGCCGGTTGCGCTATGGGGACCTTAGTCGTGCGTGTCCCGGAAGATGTTTTTCCCTTCCGGCGGACCAACTAACGAAGCTCCGGAAGATCGACAACCGAAGCCACAAAATTTGAATTTACGGAAAACGGAACAGAGAAGATTATGTTGAATATCAAAGACCTTCGCGCCAGCGTCGAAGACAAAGAAATTCTCAAAGGCCTGAACCTGGAAATCAAGCCGGGCGAAGTGCATGCCATCATGGGCCCCAATGGCTCGGGTAAAAGTACCCTGGGCAACGTGCTCACCGGTCGTGAGGGTTTTGAAGTCACCGGCGGCAGCGTCGAATTCAATGGCGCCAACCTGTTCGATTTGGAAACCGAAGAACGGGCTCGCGAAGGCCTGTTCCTGGCGTTCCAGTATCCGGTAGAAATACCCGGCGTCAGCAACATGGAGTTCCTTAAAGCCGCCGTGGATGCCAAGCGCAAACACCACGGCCAGTCTGAACTCTCCTCCGTCGATTTTTTAAAGCTGGCGCGCGAAACCAGCAAAAAAGTCGACCTGGATCCGTCTTTTCTCAAGCGCGGCGTCAACGAAGCCTTCTCCGGCGGTGAGAAAAAGCGCAACGAACTCCTGCAAATGATGCTGCTCGAGCCGCAGCTGTGCATTCTCGACGAAACCGACTCGGGCCTCGACATCGACGCTCTGCAAGTTGTTGCCAACGGCGTTAATGCCATGCGCAGCCCCGAGCGCAGCTTCATTATTGTGACCCACTATCAGCGTTTATTGGACTATATCGAGCCCGATTTTGTGCACGTATTGGCCGGCGGTAAGATCGTGAAATCCGGTGATAAAGAACTGGCCAAAGAACTGGAGGCCAAAGGTTACGGCTGGCTCGAAAAAGAGGTGGCCTAAGCTATGACTGAAGCAGGTATGACCGATACCATCACCAAAATCGGAACCGACTTTCAGCAGCAGGCCTTGCGCCTGGCCGACCAGCAGCAGAGCCCCGACTGGCTTTCCGGTTTGCGCGAGAGCGGCGCCGCCCAGTGGCAGAACACCGCCTGGCCCAGCCGCAAGACCGAGAACTGGAAATACACCCCGCTTGCGCCGCTGCAAAAAACCGGTTTCGCTGCCTGGGCTCAGCCTGATCGCAGTTGGCAGGGCGGGGTTGAATTGATGGAGCTGGAAGCGACTCGGCTGGTGTTCGTCAACGGCGTTTTCGATCCGGAAAACTCCAGTCCGTTGCCTAAGGAGCTGGTGCGCTTTGGCGACGCCAAGGGCCGTGCGCGCGAGTTGCTCGAAGAGCATTTGGGCCAAGTGGTCGACAGCGAAAAACATATGTTCGCCGCTTTGAGCAACGCTTGGGCCAACGAAGGTGTGTTGTTGCACTTGCCGCGCAACCAGCGGTTGGAAAAACCGCTGTATCTGGTGCACGTTTCCACGCCCACCGAACAGCCGGCGACGGCCAACCAGCGTTTGCTGGTGGTGCTGGAAGAGGGCGCCCGCGCGGAGGTTATCGAGCATTTTGTTTCCAGTGAAGCCGAGCAAAACGGTTTTGTGAACAGTCTGACCGAAGCCGTGGTGGGCGACAACGCTGAGTTGCATCACTACCGGATCAACCTGGAGCAGGAAAATCTGCTGCATGTGGGCGGTGTTCATGCCGACCTGCACAAATCGGCCCGGCTGCGCGGCTTTACCATTGCCCAGGGCAGTGGGCTGAAACGC
>CAZKCY010000523.1:0-1744 GCA_964551155.1 uncultured Marinimicrobium sp.
AGGTGGTCGCGGGCGATGCCACTATTTCTAGTTTGATGGCCCAGAATATTCTTCACCCCGGCTTGGCTGAGGTCTACAACGAACTGCTCACCGACCAAGACGGCAACGAATTTTTTCTGCGTAGCGGCGACAACTTCCAGGGGCAAAGCCTGGTTTCTTTGTCCCAGCTTTGTCCGCGGGCGATCATTTGCGGGGTGCTGCGCAAGCAGGATGGCGTTTGGCAAAGCCAGCTGAACGCCCCCTCGGATCTGCTCGTTCGCCCGGACGACAAAATACTGATGATCGCCGCGCTTTACGAAGACACCGAGCCCAACCCTATTTCCGGCCACCGGCGCCAGGAAATCCTGCGCCGCAGTATGCCTTCCCACGGAAACGCCACAGGCATTCAAAAGCGCCGCCTTCTAATACTGGGCTGGAACCACAAAGTACCGGCACTGATACACGAATTGTCGAGCTACCGTCACTATCGCTTTGAGGTAGACGTTGTCTCCATAGTCCCGATCACAGAACGGGAACTGTTCATCAAACGCTATCACGAAAATAATGTTCGAGTAACATGCCGTCATACCGAATCGGACTATATGGTCGAGGGCGCCCTGCGCGAAAACAACCCCGGCACCTACGACAGCGTTGTGTTGTTGAGCAGTGATCGAAGGGCTTCCGGCGAGGAAGCCGACGCCCGTGCTATTGTTGGCTATGCGATTCTCGACGAAATGTTGCAGAATGCGGCCAAACGGCCCCAAATTCTGTTGGAATTGGCCGATCCAGACAATGAGGCGCTGATTAGTCATAAAGATAGCGAAACAATTATCAGCCCCATGGTATTAAGCCATGTGTTAGCTCAGGTAGCACTGCGCCCAGAGTTGCGGCTGGTATTCGATGAGCTTTTCACCGAGGGCGGAGCGGAAATTACATTTCGCGAACCCTCGGTTTACCAGTTGCATTCGTCTCTGCCCTTCTGGAAACTGGAGGCTTTGGTGGCCGAAGCTGGCGAGACCGCATTGGGCGTATACCGCCAACAGACCGATGCCAAAGGACGCCACCTACTTCTCAATCCCAGCCGCGACACGCCCTTGGATCTACAAGAAGGCGACCAAATTGTGGTACTAACCATGACTGGAATTACCAAGGAATCCGTGTTCTCCTAAGGGACCGGATAAACTATCAACTGCACTGATTTATAATTAGGTTTCTTTCAAAATACACATGGAGCTATAGCTATGACCGAATCCAGCCGCCGTAAATTTCTTGCCGGTGCCGCCGCTCTAGGCGCCGCCGCTGCTCTTTCAGGCCCCAGCTATGCCGGCAACACGCCGAGCTTGACTCTGCCGAGCTTGATGCACAAAGTATTCTTCTGGCTCAAGAATCCCGACTCGACAGAAGATCGCGACAAGCTGATTGCCGGCTTGAAAACCCTTGCCGACATTGAAACCGTGCGCGGTATTCACATAGGCGTACCCGCTTCTACCGAGAAGCGCGAAGTAGTGGACAACAGTTACCAGGTATCTGAACTTCTGATGTTTGACGACGTGGCCGGTCAGGACGCCTACCAGGCTCACCCGATACATAAGAAATTTGTAGATGACTGCTCGCATCTGTGGAGCAAGGTTGTGGTCTACGATTCAACGGCGGTTTAATCAAACTAGAAGACCGCATTAAAAAAACGCCGACCCTGGGGTCGGCGATTTTTATGCGCGTCACAACTTAGGCAGTTTTTCGCAAACCCAGTCCCAAGCCTGCCAGC
>CAZKCY010000524.1:0-298 GCA_964551155.1 uncultured Marinimicrobium sp.
CAAGCCGGAGGACATGCAGAACATCACCTGGGACCGCTTCATCGAAATCGGCCAAAGTGTCGATGGAGAAATCAGCGTTATTACCCAGACCATCAATTCCTTGGCAAAAAACGTCGCCGAATTGAATCAGGCCATCGGCAACAAAAGCATATCCAGCGGCAACGAACCTAATGATTTGCTCGATCAACGCGATCAGGTACTGAGTCAGCTTTCTGAACTGATATCCATCGAAACTCTGCAGCAGAGCGATGGCAGCATGAGTGTGTTCGTGGGTAAAGGTCAGGCCCTGGTGCAGGGT
>CAZKCY010000524.1:308-1740 GCA_964551155.1 uncultured Marinimicrobium sp.
GAGGTTCGCGACGGCAGCCAGGTGTTTCTCGCCGGTGGCACTCGGATACCCAACATTACCGAGCAACTCAATGGCGGTCAGTTGGGCGGGCTGCTCAATTTTGATCGGGATGTTTTGCAACCGGCTATGAACGATATGGGCCGCATTGCGATAGTCTTGGCGGATCAATTCAACACCCAACAGCGCCAGGGGCTGGATCTGGATGGCGATTACGGTCAGCTGATGTTCGGCGATATCAACGAGCCGGAGCTTATGGCTGAGCGGGTGGTCCAAAACCGCAACAACGCCGCCCCCGACGATCGGGACATGGCCCTGGCGATTGTCGATACCGGCCAGCTGACCAGCAGCGACTACCAGGTAAAAATTATTGAAAACAGCAACAACTATGTAATCACACGCCTAAACGACGACACAGTGGTTCAGCAGGGCGTGCTGTCTGGCGCCTATCCCACCAGCATAGAATTCGACGGCTTGTCATTGCAATTGCAGGGCGGCAGTTTTCAAGGTGGGGACGAATTTACTTTAAAGCCCACCGTCAATGGCGCGCGCGACATGGTCGCGCTGCTGAGCCGGCCGGAAGACCTGGCTTTTGCCGCGCCGCTGCGCACGGCCACCGATCCCGGCAACTTCGGTACCGGCGTGGTCAGCCAAGGTCAGGTGCTCAGCCTGGTGGACGGCAATGGCGATCGCCTGCCGGCGTTTGCCTCCAGTGGAGAACTGTCGCCGCCGATTCTGGTGCGTTTTACCTCGGCCACCACTTACGATGTACTGGATAATTCAGACCCCAGCAATCCCGTTGCCATGGATCCTCCGCTGCGCGAGCAGACCTTTGTTCCAGGGCGCGACAATGCCTTGTTTAGCTCCGACCCAGGTGAAACCCGGGTCATGGGGGAGGGCGCGCGCGTCGGCTTGCCCGAGGGGCGTAGCGCGGAACTGGAGCCCACTGGCTCTCCAGCCCAATTCAACAGCTATCCCGCTGAGCAACTGACTTTCCGCCGCTCCAACCCGGATACTGGCGAGATCGAACAGCAAGCGGTAATTACCCGTGCCAATGCCTCGGCGGCGCAAACCGCCGAGCGTTTGAGCCGCGTGCCCGGGGTTTCGGCCAATGCCTTCACCAGCGCCACTCTGACCGATATCAATATCGACAGCTTTGCCAGCCCCTTGCAGATCACGGTAAATGGCGAAAATCTGCTGGAATACGAAGGCGGTGTTTTGAGCAGTAAAGTGCCCAACCCGCAAACCGACGAATCGGCTTTCAATGATTATTTGGCTGAGCGCATCAACCAGAATGACAACCTGGCGGCCTTGGGATTTCGCGCGGAAAGTGGCGGCAATCCCATTACCGGTGCGCCTGAGCTGCGCCTGGTGGCGTCCTCGGGTGTCGATATGGACATTCGCCTGGAAGCTGACAACACCGGTACCAACCAGC
>CAZKCY010000525.1:0-1085 GCA_964551155.1 uncultured Marinimicrobium sp.
GCTCGGCCGGGTACGCGCCGATCCGCAGCAACTGGAACAGGTCATCGTAAATCTGCTCCACAATGCGATTAAATTTACGCCCCAGGGGCAGGTGACCCTGGCGGTGCGCTGCCTTAATCCGGGCACCTCTGCCTCGCGTCTGGAGGTGGAGGTGAGAGATACCGGAATTGGCATGAGTCCAACTGAGCTTGAGAATACCTTCCAGTCTTTTCACCAGGCCAATCTCAGCACTACTCGCCAGTATGGCGGAACCGGACTGGGGCTTTCGATCTGCCGCTCATTGGCGGAAGCTCTAGGCGGTGAAATCATGGCAAGCAGTGTGCTCGGCGAAGGTAGTTCTTTTACGTTGGTTTTGCCTCAAACCATAGACCCTGAAGCGGAAATGGTAACCGAGCATGGTCTGATTGAGGAAAATCTGAAGACGGAAACGGCTTTTCAGCCGGGCTCGGAGCAACTGACCGGGCGGGTACTCTTGGCCGAGGATGGCATCGACAACCAATTTTTGATTTCTACCATTCTGCGTCGTCAGGGCTTGGAGGTGGAGATCGCCGAAAATGGCGAAGTCGCGGTAGCAGAGGCTCTGACAGCCCTGGAGCAAAATTCTCCCTTCGATGTGATTCTGATGGATATGCAGATGCCCAAGCTGGACGGCTACGGGGCTACAACCAAGCTTCGAACCAAAGGCTATTCCGGAACTATAGTTGCGCTCACAGCCCACGCCATGGCGGGAGAACGTGAGCGTTGCCTAAGGGCTGGGTGCGATGACTTTTTGACCAAGCCGGTGGCACGCGGCGTCCTGCTTGCTATGGTATCTGCCCATTTGCACCGCACCCGGGGTGGCCAAGCGGAGCCTGAACTGATTGCCGAGCGCCCCACTGAAGCCCGATCAAACCAGAGCGATGCGCCCCTGTACAGCAGTTATGCGGATGATCCGGAAATGGGCGATTTGGTGTCAGGTTTCGTCGAGCGTATGCCAGGACAAATTCAAGAGTTGAAATCCGCCCGAGTCCAGAAAGATCTGGATTTGTTGCGGCGGCTAGCGCATCAACTAAAGGGTGCAGCGGGCGGCTATGGTTTTATGCCTC
>CAZKCY010000525.1:1095-1733 GCA_964551155.1 uncultured Marinimicrobium sp.
GAAATGGCCGGTACACTGGAAGCTGCATGCCGTGGGGCAACGGATATAGCCCAGGTGGAGCTGCCGTTGAACAGTCTGATTGCGAGCTGCGAAAGGGTACGCTTTAACCCGGAAGGGGGCTCATAAGATGTCTGAGGCAACCCAGCAGAGCGTGTTGATTGTCGATGACTCTCAAGATATCCACCAATTGGTCAGTGCCCGGTTGGGCTCCGAAAGGGTGAGCCTACTGCATGCGTACAACGCTGCCGAGGGCCTGGATGCTGTACAACGACATAAACCGGATCTGGTGTTACTCGATTTGGATATGCCTAATACCGACGGTATGACTTTGTGTCGAACACTTAAAGAAGATCCTGAGGTATCTTATATTCCAGTGATTTTCCTAACCGGCACTATGGATACGCCTACCAAGGTGCAAGCCTTCGAGCTAGGCGCGGTCGATTACATCACCAAACCTTTCGACGCCGTAGAGCTTAAAGCTCGGGTAAGAGCGGCGTTGCGCACCAAACGTTACCATGACTTGCTGACAACCAAAGCTCAAATCGACGCTTTGACGGGACTTTGGAACCGCGGCTATTTGAACGATCAGTTGGCGGTCGAGGTGTCGGTGGTTAAACGAAAAACGCAGCCGCTATCGC
>CAZKCY010000526.1:0-1713 GCA_964551155.1 uncultured Marinimicrobium sp.
ATTATGGGTACAGATATATTTTTCGAGGGAGGGCGACGTGTTCAAATACCAACAGCTCGAACAACAGCTGTCGCAGCAGATTTCGGGCGGTGAATTGCAGCCCGGCGATCGGCTACCGTCACTGCGCCAGTACGCGCGCCGGCACAGCGTAAGCTTAAATACCGCCAGCCGCATCTTCACCGAGCTGGAAGAGCGCGGCCTGGTGGTCAGCCGGGAAAAGTCCGGATTTTTCGTGCGCGCTCGGGCCGAGCGCCGGGCGCCGAAGCTTAAGCGCCAGGAGGCGGTGTTGGTCACCCGCGATAAATCCGATCTGTTGCTCAACATTCACCGCAACGCCGCTGGCCCCGGGGTGATCGATTTCGGGGCTGGCCTGGTAGCGCCGGAGTTTCTGCCCGTGGCCGAATTGCAGCGCGCGTTGCGCCGGGCGCTGAAGCGGCATCCGGAATCGGTGTCAGGCTATGGTGATCCGGCCGGGGTTGGGCTGCTGCGCGAAGCCATTGCCGAACAGATGGCAAGGCGCATGGACCACCCGCCGGCACCGGAGCAGTTGTTGACCACCAACGGTTGCCTGGAAGCGGTCACGCTGTGCGTGCGGGCTTTAACCGAGCCGGGCCAGGTAGCGGCCGTGCTCACGCCTTGCTACAACGGCTTGCTCAGCCTGGTGCAAAAGCTCGGTCGTCAGGTGCTTGAGATTCCCTGCGACAGCATTGGTCCGGATCTGGACTATCTCGAAGAGCTTATGAAAAGGCGCACATTCAGCTGCCTGATTTTTTCCGCGGTAGCCAGCAACCCTTTGGGTTTTTCCATGACCGCCGAGGCGAAACAACGTCTGGCAGCCATGGCCAGGCGCTACCAGGTTGCCTGCATTGAAGACGATACTTTCGGGGAGCTCGCCTACGCCGAGGTTGAGAACTCACCGGTGTTCGCCTATCCGCACGGCGGCTTCGTGCACTATTGCAGCTCATTCTCCAAGTCGCTTACGCCCGGGGTGCGCATCGGTTGGCTGGCCAGCCAAAACGCTACCCATAACGCGCTCAAGCACAAAATGGCGCTCAATCTGAGCAGCAACCTGCTGGCCCAGCACGCCCTGGCTGATTACCTTTGCAGCGGGGATTTTTCCGCGCATATAAACCGGTTGAGTCACAATCTGCAAAAGGCCACTGCTCGGATGCATCAGGCGGTGGTGGATTATTTTCCGGAAACCGTCGGAGTGCTAAAACCCTCGGGTGGCTTTTTTCTCTGGCTGCAGTTGCCCGAAGGGCAAAGTGCTATGGATTTGTATGAGCGAGCGGCGCGGCACAACATTACTCTTGCACCGGGGGATTTATTTTCTCTGGCTTCGCTGCACAGCGACAAAATTCGTTTGAGCTGCGCAAAAACCTGGAGCGATGATTTAGAAAAGTCCTTGAAGAAGTTAGGCGAGCTTGTGGCACATTACTGAGATGTAGGGTAGGCACTGTCCGCCGCTTGTAGTTTGATTGTGTTTTTTCGGTGGGCCTTGCCCACCCTACATGGGTTCTATCTGCACACTTGGTAGGGTGGGCACTGCCCACCGCTTGTAGTTTGATTGTGTTTTTTCGATGGACCTTGCCCACCCTACCGTGCCGGGCCTAGAGTTTAATCTCCGATTCGCTTGGCAAGTTGGTCATCGTAAAGCGATTGCGGCACCAGCTCATCGGCTTCTCCCAATAGCTCGGTGTAATCTTCCGGCGC
>CAZKCY010000527.1:0-1713 GCA_964551155.1 uncultured Marinimicrobium sp.
CGAAACTCTGCCCATCCACTCAGCCATATCGGTAGCGGCAAGGGAGCTTCCGGTGGGGGCAGCGTCCTCGAAAGCCCGTTCGTAGTCAGTAAAATTCTGCCGATTAATACGCATCCGATCCAAAATATCGTAGGCCATAACATTGGCTTGGGAGCGCAAATAGGCGCTGTGGTTAAACTGCAGCGAACGTGTCTGCAAAGCCCCCATGGCCAACAACGAAGTGGAGAGAATCAACAATGTAACCAGAACCTCAATCAGGCCCACGCCTTGTTGCTTTTTACAAACTGAAATAGTCATCAGAAATTCCTAGGGACAGGCGATTCGACGGGAATGAACCGAGCCGGAAAGGCTCACATTAATCAGATGCGCGGCGTTGCCTGAGCAGTCGGTAATCCGGGTATTGGCGACTATGGGCTCGTCGGTCAACCGAGCCAGAGTGCCTAAATTTGTGAAACGAACAAAATCGCGGTTGGTTCCATTGTTGGTGACCGTTATAACCGCCTGCTCATCGGCCGGCTCCCAGACCCGCAGAATATCGGTAGTCGGCGCGCTGATAACCGGAGCTGTGGCGCTGGCCAGAGCCGCGCCATCGACAAATACCAGCCAGCCGTTGGTCCAGTCGCTTGCACAACCGGTCTGGGCGTTGTCGCTGGCGCAGATCGAAACAAATTGGCCCCGCTTGATCGCCTCGCTGCGGGCAAAATTCAAGGCGGTCGCAAACTCTTCTCCCAAGGCTCTGGACTGATTATTGCGAATCTGAGTAGTGAAATTGGGAATCGCGATAGCGGCGGCGATGGCCAGAACCACCATGGTCATTATCAGCTCTATAAGGGTAAATCCTCGGGCATGTCGCATAAAGCACTGTCCGCCAATATCAATGATGAATAAAAACCGCCGTTTTTTATTAAAAGACAATCTTCTGGTCCTATGGACCCGCAGTTTTGACCTGAGTATATTGATTTAAGTTATCACAGGCTTTTAGCAACAGTGCAATTTGTTCGATAGTCGGTCATCAAGGATGTATGAACGGCTCTCAAGTCAGCAAAATCGACAAACAAGTGAATCCAAGGAGGGATTTTTATGCCGGCTCGTGGCTTTACCTTGCTCGAACTTCTGGTCACGCTTACTGTGTTGGTCTTGTTAGTGGCAGTCGGCATCCCGAGCATGTCTCAGCAAATCCGAAGCAATCACCTCAAAACAGCAACTCTCGATCTCTATCAAGCCGTCCAGCTGGCTCGCACAAGAGCAGTCACCACCAACAGTCGGGTGACCATGCGCGCACTAGGAGATTGGCACCAGGGCTGGAGGATCTTTCTCGATCCGAATCACAACGGCACATGGGAAGCCGATGAATTTCTGATCGCCGAAGCCGGGCCCAATTCCCGCCTGTCTATCCACGGGAATCTGCCGGTCCGGCGCTACATCTCATTTATCGGCACCGGCGAAGGGCGCTACGCGACCGGTCGCTACGGCGGCGCCTTTCAGGCGGGCACTTTGACTCTTTGCCCGGCGGCCGAAATCGGGGAGGGGTATCAGCTTGTACTGGCAAGAAGTGGTCGGATGCGAAGGAAAAAAATCGGCCCTGAGGAGTGCTGAAACTGACTAGAGGTTCGGTCTACTTATGGACACGCAAGCCCAGCTATCTGAGCTCCCGAGGCAGGCTGAAACTGATATTTTCCGGCGTGCCGGCAATTTCCTGGGGAGGCTGGGCGC
>CAZKCY010000528.1:0-1707 GCA_964551155.1 uncultured Marinimicrobium sp.
TGCTGGAAGATCCCTGGACCGAGGCCGAAGAAGAGATGTGGCGCTGGAGCGTATCGCCGGAAGCCGCGCCCGACAAGGCCACCTATGTGGATTTGACCTTCGAGAAGGGCGATATTGTCGCCATCGATGGCCAAGCCATGTCGCCTGCCACTGTGCTGGAAACCCTAAACAAGCTGGGCGGCGCCAACGGTATTGGCCGGTTGGACATAGTGGAAAACCGCTATGTGGGCATGAAGTCGCGCGGTTGCTACGAAACCCCCGGCGGCACCATCATGCTGCGCGCCCACCGGGCGATTGAATCCATTACCCTGGACCGGGAAGTGGCGCACCTGAAAGACAGCTTGATGCCTAAGTACGCCGAGCTGGTCTACAACGGCTACTGGTGGAGCCCCGAGCGGCAGATGCTGCAGACGGCGATCGACCAGTCGCAGGAGCACGTCAACGGTGAAGTGCGACTGAAGTTGTACAAAGGCGCGGTTCACCTGGTTGGTCGCCGCTCAAAAGACAGCCTTTTCGACGAAAAAGTCGCCACATTCGAAGACGATGCTGGCGCTTACGATCAGAAAGACGCTCAAGGCTTTATCAAGCTCAACGCCCTGCGGATGCGCATTGCCGCCAACAAAGGCCGCAAGCTGCGCTGATCCTCAGCGGCTAATAAACAGTATAAATCTCTGCCCACTTCCTTAACCGGAGTGGCGCAGGGTTAGCAACTCCTCTAGCCTGTTTATTAATCTAAAAAACTCAAAACAACAATAATTCGCCTAACCAGCCATTTCCCGCCTTAGATCAGTCTTCGAGGGCGCGAAAAGCTGCTTAGAATGCGGTTTGTTTGACTTCCGTCAAACCGCAGCGGCTTGGTTTGGCCGAAAATGCGCCACCAGTCTTGTGCGGCCCGGTTTTGGGCCGAGCAAAGAGAGGGTTGGTGCTAGAAGTAGATTTGGTTTCGGCGGGGGAGAGAATAACTCCCGGCACTAATTTTGGGTTTTGACCCGGTATTTTTTGTATTGGCTCTTTTTGTTTTGACTCTGCAACGCGGGAATATCCTATGAGTAGTAATCAGGCAGCTGCCGCCGATCACCCAGTCTACGATTACAAGGTCGTGCGTCAGTTTTCGATTATGACCCTTGTCTGGGGCATAGTCGGCATGGGCGTGGGGGTGCTGATTGCGGCCCAGCTGGTATGGCCGGCGCTTAATGACTTGGTGCAGCCCTTTACCCACTTTGGTCGCTTGCGGCCCTTGCACACCAACGCGGTGATTTTTGCCTTTGGCGGTTCGGCGCTGATGGCTACTTCCTATTATGTGGTACAGCGCACTTGCCAGGCGCCCTTGTTCGGGGGTTGGCTAATACCTTTTAGCTTCTGGGGCTGGCAGTTGGTGATTGTGCTGGCGGCAATTACCCTGCCTTTGGGCCTGACCTCCAGTAAGGAATACGCTGAGCTGGAGTGGCCCATCGATATCCTAATTGCGTTGGTTTGGGTGGCCTACGGTATTGTATTTTTCGGCACCATCGTGAAACGCAAGGCGGCGCACATCTACGTCGCCAACTGGTTCTACGGTGCCTTTATTATCACTGTGGCGATACTCCACATAGTCAACAGCGCCGCCATACCGGTGTCGCTCACCAAGTCCTACTCCGCCTACGCCGGTGCCGCCGATGCCATGGTGCAGTGGTGGTACGGCCACAATGCCGTGGGCTTTTTCCTGAC
>CAZKCY010000529.1:0-1684 GCA_964551155.1 uncultured Marinimicrobium sp.
GCCGGTAAGGGCTGGTTCAAACAGAACGAATTTAGCGGCTATCGCAATTGGAAAGGCGACCAAGTAGAGGAGGAATGGACCACGTGATCCGAGGAGCTCTCCCAATAACCCGCCAACCGCGATTAGAACAATGGCGCTCAAACTAACGACGGCAATTTGGGCGGAAATCCAGCGTTTTCGTTTTTCACCGTCGAAATAATCACCGAGCAGTGTTGTCGCCACCGTCATTATGGCAGCTTCGGCGATACCGAGGCCGGCACGTGCAATGAGGATCTGATAAAGATCCTGCAGAAAAAGTGGCAGGGTTCCCACCGCCGCATACACGAAAAGAGCGACTACCAGCAGATTCTTGCGGCCAGTCCGGTCTGCCAGCCATCCGGCGAATGGGGCAAACAAAGCGACGCACAGCGCTGGAATGGTTAGCGCCATGGGAACGATAAACTGAGATCCGGATACCGATGAAAACTCCTCCAGAAACAGGGGAAGCACAGGTACCAGCGAGATTATCGCCATCGTCGGCATTACCGAGGCAATCAGCAGTAAAATTCCATGCTTTGTCGAGGCCACGGGTGGTGGCTTGTGCGATTCAGTGGCTGTGTTAGTCATCCCGTTCTCCAAATAATTATTAGTGGTTCACTGGAAGCCCCTTTAAGCGTCTCCCGCTACGCCTCAAGCCGTTTCCAGCGTTAGTCCAAATTAGCAGTGAGCTCCAGGGCAAACAAATAGTATATTTTGGGCGATCTATAGGCGCTGCCTATATTTTGCTTTGACAAGGGGCAGAGGGTTATGCCGTGGTTGCTCGAATATCCGCCCTACGGGCGCGCAATGACTGCTGCTGAGCTTCTCGGCCTCCTCAGCCGTCATCAATAGGTTGTTCCTATGGGGTATCTAAAAATCGGTATTTGACCTGATATAACAGTAACCGCACAGTACGCCCCCACCTGAGTGTTTTTCTCTCTTTGTTGTGACCTTCTCTGTTACCGCTAAGGTTATTTGTTCATCCCATCACGTTGGCGCGTTTATGCTCAGTGTCACATTCCTTGCCTTTCTGACCGCGCGGATGTTTGTTCATCTGGCCACCAGCATTTTGTCCGTGGCTGTGGGATGGCATATCTACCAGGCGACCGGAGATCCGCTTGACCTGGCATTGGTGGGACTGGTGCAGATCGTTCCTATCGCGGGGCTGTTTATTATTTCCGGGTGGGTGGTGGACAACTTTCCCAGGAACCGTATCCTGATCGGTTGCACTGCCCTTCAGGGGGTGATTTATCTCGGGCTGGGGCTCAGTTTTGGGCAGGAGAGTTTCAGCAAGAGCACGGTTTTTGTGTTGCTGTTCCTGAACGGTGTAGGGCGGGCATTTTTCGGCCCCGCCCTGCAGGCGACGCTGCCCAAAATCGTTGAGCGGCAGTTGTTATCCAAGGCCGTGGCGGTCAGTTCTACAGTATGGACGGTAGCGGCCACCGCGGGCCCCTTCTTTGGGGGGCTGCTCATTGCGTGGGTCGACACCCGGGCATACTGGCTTCTGGCATTACTGGCTCTGTGCGCGACACTGTTCTTTCTCCTCTTGCCGACGCTGTCGGTGAATCGACGCACGGAACGGGGCGCGCGGCAATTGTTGGACGGCATACGCTACGTATTGTCCAGCCCCTATGTGCTGCCAGGGATTTCCCTTGACTTGCTCATC
>CAZKCY010000530.1:0-1682 GCA_964551155.1 uncultured Marinimicrobium sp.
GGCAAATCGGGCTGCTGACTCGCTGGGTGCTGAAAACCGGTATCGAACAACTTGCGCGCCTGAATGCGGTCGACCAAGACCTGGTACTGTCGATCAATCTGTCGGCGCTTGACCTGCTCGAGGACGATCTGCCCGATTACATTCAAGAGCTATTAAAGCACCAAGACGTGCCGGCATCGCAACTGTGCCTTGAGATTACCGAAAGCGCGATCATGGGCGAGGCGGATAAGAGCCTGCGCAATCTGGATCGGCTTCGAACCCTCGGTTTAACACTGTCGATCGACGACTTTGGTACCGGCTATTCGTCGCTCTCGCAGCTGAAAAAATTGCCGGTGTCTGAACTTAAAATCGATAAATCGTTTATCTTCAATTTAGTCGAGAGCGAAGACGATCAGCTGATAGTGCGCTCCACCATTGAGCTGGGCCATACTTTAGGCTTGAGTATCACCGCCGAAGGCGTAGAGACAGATGCAATCGAACAGTTGCTCGAGCAGTTGGGCTGCGACAAGGTTCAAGGCTGGCTGTACAGTAAAGCTCTGCCGGCGGATGAATTCGAGCAGTGGCTGAAAAATTACTACGCGGAGCTGGATAAATGACTTTGAGTATTCGGCCCTTACTTCTGGCCGCTTTGGTGTTGGCGGGAGTTAATATCGCCTGGGCCGCGGAACCAAACCGCAGCCGGTTGTTGGCCACTGGCGCCGCCAGCAGTATCGAGGGCTCCGCCGGTGGCGGCATAGTGCCCATGGCGGTCATGGCCGGTTACGGCAGCCGGGAAGAGCAGGGCGGCACCCTCTTCGCAAGTCATGTTCATGCTCCGGATTACAGTCTGAATGTCATCGGCGGCAGTTGGAGCTGGCGCAATCGGTTGGAAGTCTCGCTTGCGGAGCAGCGGCTCGCCCATCAGCCGCTGTCGGAGCGATTGGGTGTGGCGCCTTCCTCGATTCGCCAAACCATCATCGGAGCCAAAATACGGCTGGCGGGCGATCTTATTTACACCACTATGCCCCAAGTCAGTTTAGGCCTGCAGCACAAGAGAAATCACGATTTCTTTGTTCCTTCGGCAGCCGGGGCTCGGGACGATTCGGGTACCGACATCTACTTAAGCGCCAGTAAACTGTTTTTGGCGGGACTTGCCGGGCGCAACCTGCTGCTCAATGGCACACTGCGTTCCACCAACGCCAATCAACTCGGTCTGGTGGGTTTTGGCGGTGACCGCAACGACTCCCGAGAATTGATGGCGGAGGCCTCGGCCGGCCTGTTTCTCAATCGTCACTGGCTGCTGGGCGTCGAATACCGGCAAAAGCCCGACAACCTGTCATTCATCAAAGAAGACGACTGGCACACCGCCTTTGTGGCCTGGTTTCCCAATCGCACTTGGTCGCTGGTGAGCGCCTACGTCGATCTGGGCGAGGTGGCGACCTTTCCCGACCAGCGCGGCTGGTACCTGTCCGCCGAGGGTAGTTTCTAATGCTTACTAAATTCAGTTGGGTACTACTGATGATTCTGTTATTGGGAGCCTGCGCCAGTCCGGCCAAGCAACCCAATCTCTATCAGCAGTTGGGCGGCGAAGAGGGCGTCGATGCTCTGGTGTACGAACTGTTGGTGCGTATTGCCGAAGACGAACGGGTGGTGGACAGGTTCAGGAATGTCGACATCAGTCGTTTCAAAGAAGGTTTTGAAAC
>CAZKCY010000531.1:0-1681 GCA_964551155.1 uncultured Marinimicrobium sp.
GCTACCTTGTCCAGCATTTCATCCAGCGCGCCCGATTCTTCACCGATGGATGCCATTTGCACCAGTAATACCGGGAACATGCCGTTGGTGCGCAGGGCGGTATTGAGCTGAATACCGGTGGAGACATCGTCGCGTACTTTAATGATGGCGTCGTAATAAAGCCGGTTGCCGGCCGCGCCGGCCACTGAGGTAAGAGCGTCAATCAAAGGCACACCAGCGGCAAAGGTGGTAGAGAGAGTACGGCCGAAACGAGCCATGATCGAAAGATAAATGATATTACCCACCACCGGCAGCTTGAGCATGTATCGATCGACCGCGTAGGCGAAAGCGGTAGAACGTTTTTTCAGCTCTTTAAAGGCGAATACAAAAACCGCCATCCCCAGCAGGACAATGTGCCACTGATTCTGAGCAATTTCGGATAAGTTGAGTACAAACAAAGTAAAGGCCGGCAAGTCGGCACCGAAGCTGGAGAAAGTGCTGGCGAACTGCGGCACAACTTTAATCAACAAAATGGCGGTAACGATGATCGCCACCACGACTACCGCTATAGGATAGGTGAGAGCCTTTTTGATCTTGGCCTTCAAGGCCTCGGTTTTTTCTTTGTAGGTGGCAATCCGGTCCAGCATGGTTTCCAGCGAACCCGACTGCTCGCCCGCTTCTACCAAATTACAGAACAGATCGTCGAAATATTTTGGGTGCTTGGCCAAGGCATTGGCAAAACCGCCACCAGCTGCCACATCGTCGCGAATCTCGAGCACGAGTTTCTGCATCCGAACATTTTCCAGGCCGTCGGCGACAATGTCGAAAGCCTGTACCAAGGGCACACCGGCTTTCATCATGGTGGCCAGCTGGCGCGAGAAAACCGCTACGTCGGCGGGCTTAATGGCTTTGCCGCCACCGCCAAAAAGTGGCTTGGGTTTCTTGCGCACATTCTGGGCGCGAATACCTTGCTTCAACAGCTGAGCCTTGACTAACGCAGGGCTGTTGCCATCGATTTCGCCCTCTATCTTGTTGCCTTTCTTATCCAGCCCCTTGTAAACATAGGTGGAGGAAGTCGGGCCTTTGGGCTTGGCTTTGCCTGCCGGAGCTTTTTTTGTGGCGGTTGCGGTTGCCATAGGGGTTAATCCTTGGTCACTCGGTTAGCTTCTTCGAGGCTGGTAAGCCCCATGGCCGCTTTGCGCAGAGCGGAAATGCGCAGGTTGTTGAATCCGGCTTTCTGGGCGGCCTTGGCAATCTGTAGGGAATTGCCGCCCTCCATTATAAGGCTGGCAATGGCGGGCGTGTTGCGAACCACTTCATAAACGCCCACCCGGCCTTTATAACCTTTATTGCACTGAGCGCAGCCAACCGGATGGAACAGTTGTAAGTCCTTGCGCGGGATGCCGATATCGTCGAAGCCTTCCTCGGTCAGAATTTCATCGGGAATATCGGTCGCCGGCTTTTTGCAGTTGGTCGTAAGCGGCGAGCACCGTGTGGTAACGCTCCGGGATGGGCAAGAGCCTTAGCGTGATCTCCAGCGCGATGCCAAACAGCCCCTCGCTGCCGACGAACATGGCGCCCTCGGGGGTCGTATCGAGCGAGAGCACCCGCACCTGCCGGTCCCCCCACGGCCGGTCCCGCACCTTCACGCGGTGGTAGAAGGTCTGGCGCTCGTAGAGCACGCCGTCGCCCGACTTCGCCT
>CAZKCY010000532.1:0-1678 GCA_964551155.1 uncultured Marinimicrobium sp.
CATCCACCCACTCCCAGCGTACCGGTTGGCCAAAATCGTCCAGCACCATGCGCTTGCGTGGTCGCGGAGGCTTGCGGCTGGCCTTTGGGGCCGATTGAGGGCGTCGGCGCGCTTCCACCGCAGCCACCACCTCAGTGACCAGGGTGCGGCCCTGCACACTCTCCCGGGGAGTGAAAATAGGGGTCAGCGGGCCTTTGGGATGCTCGCGGCCACTGGTGCCCGGAGCGACCTCGTTCACCTGCCCGCCCGATTCAAGATATTCTGCCATCTGTTGATCGAGTTCGGCGCGCAGGTCGCGTTTGGTTTTGAGGGGTTTCATTGCGGCGATGATAGTTTCCAATTGCAGAGTCGAAACGAGCCATCGGTAAGCATAGCAGCCGCCCACAGGGCCCGGCAAATGTTCAGGCTCGCATAGCGCGGTAGGTTTGGGTAAACTGCGCTTCTTTGCAAACTTCTCGCCCAGCTTTTCGTTTCCTCCAGTTGTCACAGTATCCAATTCATGACCCAAACCAGTCTTAAGATCACCGAAATTTTTTACTCTCTCCAGGGAGAGTCGAGTACTGTTGGGCTGCCGACGGTTTTTGTGCGCCTTACCGGCTGTCCTTTACGGTGCCATTACTGCGATTCGGAATACGCATTTTTTGGCGGCGAACGCCTGACCTTGGACGATATTCTGGCCCAGGTGGCGGCCTTTAATCCGCGCTATATCTGCGTCACCGGGGGCGAGCCTTTGGCTCAGCCCAATTGCCTGCCATTGCTGGCCCGACTCTGTGACGCGGGTTATCAGGTGTCGCTGGAAACCAGTGGCGCCATGCCGGTCGACCAAGTGGACCCTCGAGTGGTCAAAGTGCTGGATTTAAAAACCCCCGCCTCGGGCGAAATGCAACGCAATCTCTGGAGCAATCTGGAGTTTTTGAGCTCCAAGGATCAGGTCAAGTTCGTGCTCTGCGATCGCACCGATTACGAATGGGCCCGCTTTAAGCTGGATGAGCACCGGCTCGCCGAGCGCGCTGGCGAAGTATTATTTTCCCCCAGTTATGGTCAGCTGGACGCCCGCCAGCTTGCCGACTGGATTCTCGCGGATAATCTGCCGGTGCGCTTTCAGGTTCAGCTGCACAAGCTGCTCTGGGGCGATAAGCCCGGTCATTGAATTTCCATTTACCCACCTTTTATTGATCGGATACTGCTATGGCCAACCCCAAAGCTCTGGTACTCGTCTCCGGCGGTCTGGATTCCACCACGGTTCTGGCCCAGGCCAGATCCGAAGGTTACGACTGTTATACCTTGAGCTTCGACTACGGCCAGCGCCACAGAGTCGAGCTGGCCGCCGCCGAGCGCTGCGCTCGCGCGCTCGGTAGCCGGGAGCACAAAGTGGTTCAGCTCGATTTGCGCGCCATTGGCGGCTCGGCACTGACCGACGACAAGATTGACGTGCCCGAGCAGGAGACGACCGGAATACCGGTTACCTATGTGCCGGCCCGCAATACGGTGTTTCTTTCCATAGCTTTGGGGTGGGCCGAGGTTCTGGGCGCCGGAGATATTTTTATTGGCGTCAACGCGGTCGACTATTCGGGTTATCCCGATTGCCGGCCGGAATTTATCGCAGCGTTCGAAACCATGGCTAATCTGGCGACCAAAGCCGGAGTTGAAGGCCAGCGGCTGCGCATACGCACACCGC
>CAZKCY010000533.1:0-1677 GCA_964551155.1 uncultured Marinimicrobium sp.
CGGTCGCCCGGTGTTTACTCCTATAACGAAAAGTGTGATGGCTATGACAAACAGAAGTATTTTTGCTCGGCGCCTGGCGCCTATGCTGCGCCTCGGTGCTTTCTCCTCCCTAATTGTATTGGCCGCTTGTTCCAGCGAAACGCCTTCAAATTCTCCCGCCGAAGGCGGCGCCACTTCTGAACCCAAGCCTATAGACGGCATGGCAGTAGCTGGGCCCAAGGGGCCCGAAGTGATTGAATTGACCGACGCCCAGGCTCAAAAAGCCGCGGAAAACATCAACAAGCAGGTCAATCTGACCATGGCCGAGGGGCTCGAGGTTCAGCTCTGGGCGCCGGAAAAATTGCTCGCTGACCCGGTGGCCATCAGCGTCGATAACAAAGGCCGGATCTGGGCCGCGGTAACCAACCGCAGCAACAATTCCGAGTTCGATATCCGCGGTTACTCCCAATGGGAAATACCCTCGGTGGGTTTTGAGTCGGTCGAAGACCGACGCGAATTCCTGCGCGAGCAGTTGGCGCCCGAGAAGAGCGCCCAGAACGACTTCATTCCCGATCGCAACGAAGACGGCTCCCACGACTGGCGCGACCTGGCGGTGGTAAGTGAAGAAGTGGTGCTGCTGGAAGACACCAGTGGCGACGGCCGGGCCAATCGCTCGCAGATCTTCCTGCGCGATTTTAACTCCGAGGTCACTGATGTACTGGGCGGTATCTATTACCACAATCAGCTGGATGAGCTATTTTTGGGGGTTGCTCCCCACGCCTGGCGGGTTAAAGACACCGATCAGGACGGCATCGCCGACACCAAACAAGCACTCAGCGAAGGCTTTGGGGTGCACATTGGTTTCAGCGGCCACGGCATGTCTGGCGTCACTCTGGGCCCCGATGGCCGGATTTACTACGGCATTGGTGACATAGGTGCGAACATCACCGATTTGGCCGGCAACGACTACTACTACCCCAATCAGGGCGTGATTGTTCGCAGTGAACCGGACGGCAGCAATTTCGAAATCTTTGCCCAGGGTTTGCGCAATACCCACGAATTCAGTTTCGACAAGTACGGCAACTTGATCAGTGTCGACAACGACGGCGATCACCAGGGCGAGTCCGAGCGGTTGGTGTATTTGGTCGACGGCTCCGACAGCGGCTGGCGCACCACTTGGCAGTTGGGCAAGTACAAAGACGAGAAGAACAACGACTACAAAGTCTGGATGGACGAGGACTACCACGTCCCGCATTTTGAGGGCCAGGCCGCCCACTTGTTGCCGCCCATCGCTTTGTATCACAACGGTCCCACCGGCATGACCTATAACCCGGGTACCGCCTTGAGTGAGGAGTGGCAGGATCATTTCTTCGTGGTGGAATTTGTCGGCTCGGGCCCGCGCTCGGGGATTAATGCCTTTACCCTCGAACCCAAAGGCGCTTCTTTCGAACTGGCCACGGATAAGAATATTTTCCGCGGCGTGCAGGCCACTGGCCTGGATGTGGGCCCTGACGGCGCACTTTACGCCGCCGACTGGATCGAGGGCTGGGGTCGCAACGGCGAAGGCCGGATCTGGAAGCTGGATACCCCGGCTAGCGCCGGCTCGGTCCAGCGCCAGGAAACCCAGCAGCTGCTAGGCGCCGATTTTGCCGAACGGGAGTCAGCTGAGTTAGGCGCGCTTCTGTACCACGCCGATAT
>CAZKCY010000534.1:0-1633 GCA_964551155.1 uncultured Marinimicrobium sp.
AACTGGCGGACCATGTCGAGGTAAAGGCCGCGACTTTGAACAACGGTTTGCTGCACATTGATCTGGTGCGCGAAATTCCCGAAGCCATGAAGCCTCGTACCATCGAGATCCAAAGCGATCGGGAACCAAGAAAGCAGGTCGAGCAGTCCAAAGCCGACCTGAAGCAGGTAAGCTCTGACAAAAGCTCAGCCGCTGCCTGACACTGATCCAAACCTAGCCCGCCCTAAGCGCGGGCTTCTCCTAAACCGTTTTCCCCTTGGCGTTGACTTCTAACCCCGGTCGGCGCCTTTTTATTTTGGCTCGGAGTTTGTCATCAGTGATGTTATCCCCGGATTCTGCGGCTGCCGAGCAAACTTGCCCGCTGTGCGGGCAGAGTCAAAACCCTCTGTTCAGCCGCGATTCGAAGCGGGAATATCTTCGCTGCGAAGACTGCGCATTGGTATGGGTGCCGGCCCGCTACCGGCTATCGCCCGAGGCGGAAAAAGCCGAGTACGATCTGCACGACAACCGGCCCGAAGATCCGGACTACCGAAAATTTTTGTCCCGCCTTGCTAAGCCGCTTCTGGCGCGTTTGGCCCGCAATTCCCATGGCCTGGATTTTGGTTGTGGTCCCGGTCCCGCCTTAGCGCAAATGCTGGAAGAGGCGGGTCACAAAGTTGCTCTTTACGACCATTTTTATTTTCCGAATCCCCATGCCCTAGAGCGGCGTTATGATTTTATTTGCGCGACCGAAGTGGTGGAGCACTTGCATCAACCGGGTGAAGTCCTGCCGAGGTTGTGGTCGCTTTTGGTGGAAGGTGGAAGGCTTGCGATAATGACCAAATTGGTTCTGGATAAAACCGCCTTCGAAACCTGGCACTACAAAAACGATCCCACCCATGTGAGCTTTTTTTCTCGCGCCAGCTTCGGGTGGCTGGACCGCCAGTTAGAAGCCGAGCTTGAGTTTATCGGCAAGGATGTGATTTTGTTGCGCAAGCCTGCCCGGCATTGAATTTAGTCTTAGCTACCAAGACTAAGAATCGGCGCTGAACAATTTGGCTCTCACCGTAGCCCGGTACTCGCTCGGGCTGACACCCAATTGTTTCTTGAACAATGAATTAAAATAACCCGTGTCCTGATAGCCGATTTTGTCGGCGATTTCGCCGATGGACAGATTGCTGGTTTTGAGCAAGTCGCGCGCGCTATTAATGCGGATTTCCTGCAGGTGCTGCAAAGGTGTCTGGCCGGTGGCGGCTTTAAAGCGCCGGTTCAAGGTGCGCAGGCTCATGCCAAACCTCTGGGCCAATTGCGGCATCAGAATTTCCCGCCAATAGTTATCCTGCAGCCAAATCTGCACCTGGACTATGTCCTCGTCCGGGTGTCGACTGGGGGCCGCGTCAAAGTAACCACTGCTTTCATAGGAGCGCCGGATTTCATGAGAAAAATGCCGCTCCACATGGCTGGCGATGGATTTGCCGTAGAGGCGCTGAATAAAGTGCACCGTCAGGTCAGCCAGGGAGTTGACGCTGGCGGCGCAGTAGAGATTGCCCGCCTGGGTGATGAAATACTGCCGCTTTAGCTGAACGTCCGGGTAGTCACGCTGGAACTGGTCGAAGTAGTGCCAGTGGGTGGTGGCGGCCTTGCCGTCCAGCAG
>CAZKCY010000535.1:0-1627 GCA_964551155.1 uncultured Marinimicrobium sp.
TCTAAAAATTTGAATAGACGGCTTAAAAAGCCGTTCAATAAATTGGCCCTTTCGATGAGCATGCGAAATTTTGCGCTTAGATAAAGCTGTATATTAAAACGCCTATACCCGAAGCGGTAAAAATAAACGCGAGAAGGGCTAGCAGTCCATCGCGGCCAATATAGGCGAGCCCAAAAAAACTTAAGGCCGCGCCAGCTATGTTGGCGCTGAAGGGGATCAGCTCCATGGGCGGCATTAGAAGCGCTATTACCAGGCAGGCTATCGCCACGGCATAGCCTGCCGGCCCGGTAATCAGCACCGTAAGCCGAGGTTTGATCATACGGTCAACAAATTGTGCCGGCCGACGGGATTTTTCCACGGCCTTTAGCAATTTGTTGGCCTCAAGGGATCGGACCAGCAACCATTGGGGCAGCCAGAAGTAGCTCCGGTTGATCAGCAATTGAATCGAAATCAAGAATACGAATATCGCCATCAAGGTGGGCACACCGGGAATGTCGCCGATAAGCGGCGCCAGAACCACAAACCCCGCCAGCAGCAACAACGGGCCGAAAGACCGCTTGCCGATGGCATCCATTACCACTTCCACCGTCACTGGGTCATGTCTCTGAGCGGCGCGATGAATGCGGTCCAGCACGTCATTTATGCTCGCGACTTCTTCCTCGCTCATAGCAGCTTCCTATTTCCCAGTTCAATCATTCCGAAATTGGACGCGAGTTCATACGCCAAGACGGACCTTCCGGCGCAAGCTGCTTGCACTAGTATTACAACCGATGGCCTGGTATTCAGAGCTATATCTCTGGAGTTCAAAATAGCTTCAGCTCATCCCCGCCAAGACCACGAAACCGCCCAGATAAATAATCAGAATCAACACGCTCTCCACGCCAATATTGCCCGGCCCTCGGGTCTGTCGGTACAACATGCCAAGCAGCAAAATCATATTGAGCAGAATTATCAGCGCGGTGAGGAAAATTTCCGGCAAGCCTACTCCAGAGGCGCCGTACACCGAACCGCTGAGGTAGACCACATCCACCGCGACGATAAACAGCACATCAAAAGTATTGCCGCCCACGACATCGGCCACGGCCAGGGTTAGCGCTCCTCGCCGAACCGCAGCCAGCGCGGTAACCAGCTCGGGCAGAGAGGTGACCACGCCGGACAGCAAGGCACCGGCGACGCTTTCCGACAGGCCGGTTTTGTCCGCGATAATGCCGGTAGTATGGGCTACGAGCACCCCCGCCACTAAAACCAGGCTGCCGGTGACTACAAACTTAGTAACGAGCGGTGCGAGCTTTTCCTTTTGGGCTTTTTTGTCGGGTTTGTCGGGTACGGTTTCCCGGGTGGAGCGCGGCGACCACATGGGGTTTTCTCCCATGCGATAGACAATGAGCATGCCGGCAATCAGCGCCGCCAGAATCAGCGGTGTTATCGGGTGTATTGGCCCGAGGCTGATCTGGGGCCCTGACAAAGCCATAAGCACCATCGCTAGAATGACGACCAGCAAGGCAATTTGGGCAATGTTCTGCAAAGACGCCGCCGCGTGTTCAAGATTGGCCTTGCGGTAGCTGATATCGGCCAGAGCCAGGAATGCAGTTTGCACCGCTATGCCGCCCAAAGCGTTGCTGATCGC
>CAZKCY010000536.1:0-1623 GCA_964551155.1 uncultured Marinimicrobium sp.
AAGCGCCCTGGATGCTGCCAGCGGTGATACTGACCTACTCCCTGGCTCTGCTGGTAATGTTTCCCCTCACTGTTTTGGTGGTGGTGACCGGCATGCTTTTCGGCCCTTGGTGGGGTTTGCTTTACGCGACGGCCGGCACCCTCGCCTCTTCGGTTGCGTCTTACTGGGTCGGACGCCATCTGGGGCGCGAAGCGCTTTTAAAGCACGGCGGACAGCGCCTTAATAAACTGTCGCGCTATTTCGCTCTGCGAGGCGTGCGCACTATGGCGTTGATCAACTTACTACCGCTGGCGCCCTTTACCCTAACCAATCTATTGGCCGGTGCTTTTCACCTGCGCTTTCGAGATTATTTACTCGGCTCAACAATCGGCATTGTGCCCGGACTAGCGGCGGTCACTTTATTGGGCAGTCAGTTGGGGGCCCTGCTCGCCGCCAGAGATCCGGCCGAGCTATTCTGGGCTTTAGCGGGGCTGGCGCTGGCCATGGGGGCATTGCTTCTAGTGCGCCGATTGATCACCGAATGGCAAAGACGCCGCGCTGTACCAGCGCTCTTGCGGAAAGAAGAGGCGCACAAAGAGTCCACGCGGACTAACGAGAGACGAGCGGACCGCGCTCAGGCTTCACCGCTTCCCGACTCGGATAACTGAGACCGTTCATCCAAATCCTCCAGCGGAATTTTTGCCTCCGCCAGCAGCTTGGCATAGAACTCTTGCACTTGCCGGGCGAATTCCGACACGTCGTAGTTTCGAGCAAATTCGCGCGCCTGAGCCCCGAGGCGTTGGCGCAACTCGGGCTCATGCAGGAGGCGCTCCAAGGCCTCCCTCCAAAGCCTCGGCTCTTCAGCAATTTTGAAACCGTTGTACTCTTGCTTAACCACATCGTCGATACCGCTGGAGCGCACCGCGACTACCGGAAGACCGGCGGACATAGCTTCGAGAATCACCATTCCCTGGGTCTCGGATTTGGAGGCAAACACGAATATGTCGCCCAACTGATAATAGCCCGGCATCTCCTCGGGAGGCACTGCCCCCGCCAGAATCACCTGAGCTCCCAACCCCAGAGCCGCAATACGGCTTTCAAGCCGACCTCTGTCGGGCCCCTCGCCGATCAATAAAAACTTGGTCGTGCGCAAAGTCTCGGCCGGTAGCTGCGCCAACGCCTCCAACATAAAGTCGATGTTTTTCTCGCGCCCGAGGCGTGAAACACTCACCAGCACCCGTTCATCCTTAATGCCATGGCGAATTTTCAGTCGAGATAGCTGCTCGGCGTCGGGATGCTGGAATTTGTCGAACTCCACGCCCGTGGGTTGAACCAGAATCCGGCTCTTGACTCCGATAATGCGCAAATACTCTTCCGCCGAATAAGTGGGCACGACTACGCCATTGCACTTATTGGCAAAGCGCTTAATCAAGTAGTGACAAATCAAGTTGCGAAACAACAACCCAGGCAGTGGCACATAGTGGGCGTAGTGCTCCAGCCGAGTGTGGTAGGTATAAACCACCGGCACCCCGAGTCGCTTTCCCAGCCATAGGCCTAGAGAGCCCACCCAAAAGGGGTGATGCACATGCACTATATGGGGCCTGAACGCTTTGGTCCGCTTGTAAACACTCGGCGAAAACAAGT
>CAZKCY010000537.1:0-1622 GCA_964551155.1 uncultured Marinimicrobium sp.
TTTCTTTTCTGAGTTTTGGGGCAGTCGTTAGGTAAAGCACTCGGAGACACGCCGTGAATACGTCCCTGTAGGCTCTGCGCCGGAACGCCGGACCGCGACCTTATCGCCATGGATGGCGTGTATGTCGACTATGCAGGAGCAATTGTCGACCCTGTCGGCGCAAGGTCTCCGAGCCTCTTACCCAATGCCTTCGGACCTATTGGCGGATCTAAACCGGAGCCCCATGGGCGCGATGGCGAGCATCGCCCGCTCCTACGGCGCGTAAGATTTATCACAAGCTCGAAGACAGTGATCGCTTGCTCGGCCAATGTCATCCCGAGCCTGGGAGGGATCCGTAAGATCCTTCGCAGGCTCAGGATGACAGCTAAACGCTAATCGCGCTTGAATCCTATAACTGCTTGAGCTTGATATTCCGGAACCAGACTTTGTCGCCGTGATCCTGAAGCACTATGTGGCCAGGCCCGCGCTGGGCAAAACCCTCCCAATCGGCGAACTTACTCGCCTCGATCATCGCCTCCCATTCGGGGGTCCACATCTCGGTTTCCACCACTTTGTAGCCGTTCAGCCAGTGCTGGATTTTGCCGTCATGGACCACCAAGCGGGTGCGGTTCCATTCGCCGGGGGGATTGGCGGCCACAAAGCGGCTCTCGATCAAATCGTACAGGTCGCCGGCGCGATGGGTGACGATCTGGCCGTCCGGGTGACGGGCGTTGTCCAGCAGCTGATACTCGGTGCCGGTCATATAGGGACGCTCCACCGACGGATCTTCCTTAACGTTGTAGATGATGCCGCTGTTGCCGCCCTCTTGCAGCTTCCACTCCAGGTAGAGTTCGTAGTTTTCCACCGGCTCGGGGGTAATGATAAGGTCGCCGGCATTCGGCGTTTGCCAGCCGTCTTCGCCGGGGCGGCGGCCGGTCATGTGCAGAGTGCCATCGTCTACCACCCAGCGCTCGCCCAGAGTTTCGGCGTTGTAGTTGCGAAGACCCTCGAGCGACTCGCCGTCGAACAATAATTGCCAGCCGGCTTGCTTTTCGGCTTGGGTCAGCTGGTTGTGATGCAGCTGATAGTCGGCGTTAATTTCGACCGGTTTGTCTTCAGGTATGGCGTTGAGGGTATACCAGGCCTCGGTGCTCCAGAGGCTGATATCGCCGGCGCTGACGAAAGGCCGCTTGATGCGGAAGTACACCATATGGTCCGGTTTTAAGCCTTCCAGCTGAAAGCTGGCGCGCTTGCGGTCTTCCGACAGCGAGAAGTCGGTGACCGGCAAGGCGGTGAGATTCTTCTTGGGCCCGCCGTATTCGGCGGTCGGCTCGTAGTACCACTGCAGGACTTCAAAGTCCTCGGCGCTGATGTTCTGACCTATACCAATGGGGTTGGTGAACTCGATTTCGAAACCGTCGGAGCGGGCGCTGACGCTGAGCATCTCAAACGCCTGATTGCCCATATAGACCATACGCTGCAACCCGTACCATTCCTTGCCGGCGTGGCTCCAGTTGCCCTCGCTGCCGATTCCGCCGACGATCAGTTCGTTGTCTTCGTTCCAGTCGAGCCGGTTAACGCCCGCTTCCAGGCCCTGGGTAAAGCGGAACACTGCGCCCTGGAGGCGGCCGTCGATGCGCTCG
>CAZKCY010000538.1:0-1615 GCA_964551155.1 uncultured Marinimicrobium sp.
TATGGGCAGTGCGGTTATGCTGGTGCAATAAATCAATACAAGGTGTCATCATGGCTAAACACAGACCCCCATTGCACCCGGATGCGGCGCTGCGCCTGAACGATCACGGGCGGCCGATCAGCCGCCGGGATTTGATCTCTCAGGGGTTTCGAGCTGGGGTAGGCACGATTATTGGCGGTTCGCTGGCGGGCATGATGGTCAACTCGGCCCTGGCTCAGGAGGTGAACCTCTCCGCCGACATAGCCGCGATTCGTGAAGCCTGCGGCATAGCCACCCAGGGTGCGGGCAAAATTCCGTTTATCTGTTTTGATTTGGCCGGGGGCGCCAATATTGCCGGCTCCAACGTGCTGGTGGGCGGCCCGGGCGGGCAGATGGATTTTCTCAGCACCGCCGGCTACAGCAAGCAGGGGCTGCCGGGTGATATGACCCCGGCTTCGGCCACTGAAAACTTTATCAACACCGACTTGGGGCTGGCCTTTCACAGCGACAGCCAGATGCTGGCCGGGATTCTGGAAAAGGCCGGCGCCAGTGCGCCCATGATCAACGGCGCGGTGATTCCGGCCCGCTCGGAGAACGATACCGGCAATAACCCCCACAACCCCATGTACGCCATCAATAAAGCCGGCGCCGATGGCGAGCTGCTGGCCTTGGTGGGCTCGCGCACCAGCGATTCGGGCGGCAACTCCATGGCGCCAGCGGCGCTGATCGACCCCAGCGTCAGGCCCACCAAGGTGGATCAGCCCAGCGATGTCACCCGCCTGGTGGATGTGGGCGATCTGGTCATATTGATGGAGCAGGGCGCTACCGAAGCGGTAATGGAGTCTATCTACCGGATCAGCGACGCCAAGCTGCAGAATGTGGTGTCCGCGAGCGCTTCGGCCCGGGATGCTCAGTTGAAAGAGCTGATGCGCTGCGGCTATGTAAAAAGCGCCGATCTGGCGGCGCGCTTTGGCAACCCGGCTTCGATCGACCCGGAATCCGACACCGATATCCTGGGGCCCAATGGCATATTTACCGAAGAGGAGTTTAATAACGACCGGGAATTCCGCAAGACCGCCTCAGTGATGAAGCTGGTAGTGGAAGGCCGTGCCGGCGCGGGCACCATTACCATGGGCGGCTACGACTATCATACCGGCGATCGTTCCACCGGGGAGGTGCGCGACCTGCGCGCCGGCCGTTGCATTGGCGCTTGCTTGGAGTATGCGGCTCGCAAAGGCGTGCCGATTATGGTCTATGTCTTCAGCGACGGCTCGGTGTTCAGCAACGGCATGATCGATGACTCGCCCGCCGGGCGCGGCAAGGGCGTCTGGACTGGTGACAATCAACAGACCGCGGCTTCTTTCTTCCTGGTCTACAACCCCGGAGGTCGCCCTCAAATTATCGATAATTCGCCCCAGCATCAGCAGATCGGTCATATGCGCCCGAGTGGCGATGTGGAAACCGCCTCGACCCCCGCGGCCAACAACGTCAATCTCCTGGTGGAAACCGTGGCGCTTAACTATATGGCTTTACACGGCGAGCAGAACAGCTTCGCAGAGCGGTTTATGGGGCATGGGCTTGGCAACAGCACCATGATGGACCGGCTTACCGCCTTTCAGCCCATCTGTAACGGCAC
>CAZKCY010000539.1:0-1613 GCA_964551155.1 uncultured Marinimicrobium sp.
CGCTTCCACATCTTCGGGATAGGGTGCGCCCAGTCGGCCGCCGGCTTTGGGCGCCCGGCGCAGCTCCAAGCCGCCGGGCGCACCGCCGGCAGCCACCACCGGCCCTTCCGGCAGCGGTGGCTTCTCCGGCGTTTGCTGCTGCCGGGCCTGGACAGTTTCCTGACTGAGAAACTGATACAGCGTTTTCAGACGCTCGTCATTCAGATGAGCGAAAGCCGGCATATCGCCGCGCCCGGTGAGCAGCACTTGCTGAAAGTCATCAAAATCCAGCCGTTCTTGCATCGCCTGAAGTGACGGCCCCAATCCGCCCGAACGATCGGCACCGTGGCAGGCGGCGCAGTTTTGGACGTACAAGTCCTCGCCTTTGGCCTGGGCGCCAAAGAGCGCGGTTTTCTCGTCCGCCTTAAAGTCTCGCTTTTGTAGCGGCTCATAAAACGACGGCCAATCGATGGAGAGTACGTAAAAGATGCCCTCTTCCGGGTTGGCCGCGGTGTTGCCCCAGCTCACCCCGCCCACGGCGCCGGGCATGGAGAGGGTTTCGTGAGTTGTCGACAAAGGCACGAACAAGCCTTTGCGCATTTTTTCAATCCGCTCTTCCCAATAGCTGCGTTCCTCATCGGTCAACAAATAGGGGCTGATGTCTTCGGGCCCCATAAACTGACGCGAAATGGGCGGCAAGACCGTGGGAAATGGCTGGGTGGGCCAAGCCTGCTCGCCGGGCACATCGCTGGCCGGAACCGGCCGCTCTTCGATCGGCCAAAGCGGCTCGCCGGTCACCCGGTCAAACGCAAACAGAAAGCCGTTTTTGGTGGCCTGGGCCACGGCATCGATTTTTTTGCCGTGGTGTTCGACGGTGAGCAATTGCGGCGCCGCGGCGGCGTCGTAATCCCAGAGGTCGTGGTGCACGAACTGAAAGTGCCAGAGCCGCTCGCCGGTGCGCGCATCCAGCGCCAGCAAACTGTTGCCGAACAGATTGCTGCCGATTCGATCGGCACCGTAGTAATCGTAGGTGGGGGAGCCGAGCGGAAAATAGGCAATGCCGCGCTCGACATCCACGGAGATTTCACCCCAGGTATTCACTCCCCCGGCGTATTTGTAGGCCTCTTTGGGCCAGGTGTCGTAGCCGTATTCGCCCGGTTTGGGAATGGTATGAAAGGTCCAGACTTTTTCTCCGGTCACCACGTTGTAGGCGCGCAGATGGCCGGGTGTAGACAGATAGTTTTCGCCGGGCGAAGAGCCCAGCATAATCAGATCGTCGTATATTTTCCCCGGGGTGCCGGACTGAACTCGGGAAATGGTTTCCGGGTCTCGGTCCAGCCCCTCGCGCAAGTCCACCAAGCCGTTATCGCCAAAGCTTAGAATCGACTTGCCGGTTCGGGCGTCGATGGCTTGCAGGTAATCGTTCATTTGGAACAGCAGGCGGCGGTCTTTGCCGTCGTCACTTTGCCAGTAGTTGATGCCCCGCCGGGCTATGCCGCGCAGGTTGGCGTGAATCCAGAGCTCTTCGCCGGTGGTGGCATCGAGGGCAACCAGCGAATTGTTCTTGGCCAACACATACATGACGTTGTCGACCACTATGGGGTTGAACTGGTAAACGTTGTCGTCGCCGGTGT
>CAZKCY010000540.1:0-1602 GCA_964551155.1 uncultured Marinimicrobium sp.
ATCATTACCTGGCGAATGGGAATATCGATTTGCTCGACCAAACGCTTGAAAGCTTCGATGCGCTCGGCGGTATCGGTGAGAATAATGGAGTTGGTACGCTCATCAACGATGGCCTCACCGCGCTCAGACAGCACGCTGCCGGTAGCGCGGTTGCCGCCTTGGCTTCCAGCTCCGGCGCCGGAGCCCTGGCCATTTTCTTCACCGCGAAACAGCTCAAACATTTCTTTAGCATTGGCATAACGTACCCGTATGTATTCAGTGCGTAGCGGAGCCAATTCTTGCAATTGCTTGCGCGACGCCAGCTCCTGCCGCTCGCGCTCGGCGATCTCGGCCGCCGGGGCTACCATCATGACATTGCCGTTTACGCGCTTATCCAAACCTTTGGTTTTGAGCACCAGGTCCAGCGCCTGATCCCAAGGCACATTCTCAAGTCGCAGGGTAATCCGCCCCTGAACCGTATCACTGGCAACCAGGTTCAAATCGGTAAAGTCGGCGATAATCTGAAGTACGCTGCGCACTTCGATATCCTGGAAGTTGAGCGAGAGCTTCTTGCCGGTATAGGCGAACTCTTGGCTGCGAGCTTCTATCTCGCGCTCAGTCAAAGGCTTAACGCTGATCACGTATTCGTTGTCGGCCTGATAGGCCATATAGTCGTACTCGCCGCTGGCGGCCACATTGATTGTGGTACCGCGCTCGTCGTGAGTGGCGCTTACCAGATTTACCGGGGTGGCAAAGTCGACCACGTCGAGCCGGCGGCGCAGTTCTTCGGGCAACCAAACATTGGCCAGGGAGAGGCGCACGCCTTCGCCGGTACCGGCGACATCGGCGCTGACATTGTCGTCCGATAGATTGATAATTACCCTACCCTCGCCTTCTTCACCACGGCGGAAATCAATGTTGGTGACTCTAGCTCTGGTATCCCGGGCGGGAGTTTCACGCTCTTGGGTATAGCGGGGTTCCGTTGCGCTAGCCTGGCTTGCTTCGGCCACATAACCGCCTTGCGCGGCCCCCACCTCAAGAACATAGTTATTGCCCTCAACTCGGCCTTGATAGGTGGTCAGTTCAGTCAGGTTAACGATTAAACGCGTCCGACCGTCCGAACTTAGTACCAGGGCACTGCTGCTGTTGTCGAAAGACAGTGGAAATCGACGCTCCTCCAAACCGCTGACCACACCGGGAAAGTCCAGCACGATCCGCGCAGGCTGCTCAATGGTATAACCTTGAGGATCCGGTGGCGTACCCTCGAAAGCCATTCGAACCTCAAAGCGCTCTCCGGGCAGTGAGGAAAACTTAATATCCTCAAGACTTTGTGCCCAGAGCAGCGAAGGCGCCAAACAAACCAGTAATACGATAAATTTTTGCATGGTGGACCCCAATAAGAACAAAGCGCGCATGACTGCTTATCCCTTTTCTTGTAATTCAATTATTCTGGGACGTTCGACCCAGCCGCCAGCACCATCAGACACAATCTCCATGACTTCTATTTGATTGCGACTTGCCTCGACAATCTCGCCATGATTTTTCCCCAGATAATTGCCCACGGTTACAGCGTGTACGCCACCCTGGCCGTCGTTAATCAAGGCCCAGAGCTGCCCATCTTTA
>CAZKCY010000541.1:0-1586 GCA_964551155.1 uncultured Marinimicrobium sp.
ATATGAACCTGCACCAGGCCCGCCGCCTGCAACTGGCGAGCCTGGAGGGTCGGGCCCAACTTTTTTTGATGCGCGAGATGAATGCCGAACCCCTGCCAGTCAATTTAAGCCTGCGGCTTTCGGCCCAGGCGCGCGGCCTGAATATCAGCATTCCCAAACGCCGGGGCGGCTGGCCAGTGGCGGAATTTACCCTCGACCTGCAAAGCCTCTGGCCGCAGTTGACGCTGCCCATTAAAGCCAATACCCCGCTGCCTTTGCCGGAAAGTCAGGCCGTCTGATATGGACCTGTGGCTGTATTTACATTTTCCGGCCCTGCAGCTGGACAGTCTACTGCCCCCCGCTGAGCGGCAAACCCAAGGGGAAGACTCCGACGCAGCGCCAGTGATTGTGGTCGATGGCCAACAGAATTCGGTGGTACAGCTCAATAGCTCTGCCCATGCGCGCGGTATCACCATCGGCATGGGTTTGGCCACCGCGGCCAGCCTGTGTCGGGATTTGCAGGTCCTGCCCTACCAGCCTGAGCAGGAACTGACCAAGCTGCGCGAAATCGCCCACTGGCTCTACGATGTCAGCGCCGAGATAGCAGTGCGCGAACCCTGCGGCCTGATCCTGCGGGTGAGCCGGATGCTGAACTATTACCGCGGCCTGAACCGTTATTGGGAGGCGGTTAGCCAACGCCTGAATGCTCTGGGCTACCGCTACGACTACGCCACGGCCTACTCACCTCTGGCGGCGCGCCTGCTGGCCTTGAGTGGTCAGAAAATAATCAACGAGAATGCCGAGCAGCTGCGCCAACTCTGCGCGGCCCGCTCGCTACGCCACACCGATTTATCCAAAGCCCAGCAGGAACAGCTGGCCAGAGTCGGCATCACTCAGCTGGGAGATTTGTTGGCGGTACCGCTCAAGGCCCTGTCGCGGCGCTTCAGTCTGGAGGTGCTCAACTATGTGGGCCAGCTCACCGGCCAACTCAAATGCCCGCTGGAGTTTTATCAACCCTCGGAGGATTTTCAGCACTATCTGGAGCTTTTATACGAGATTGAAAACACCCAGGTGTTGCAGCACCCCATGGCGCACCAGCTGAAATTGCTGGAAGCTTTTTTGCGCCGCCGCGATCAAGTCTGTACCCGAATCCACTTTCGCCTGCACCAGCGCGACGGCGATGCCCTGACTCTTAAAGTCGGTTCAGCCCAGGGCGAGTACCAGCTCGAACCCTGGCTGGAGCTGACCCGCCTGACGCTGGAACAGTGCCAGCTGGCGGCGCCCGTCTATGCCTTGACGCTGGAAGTAAATCAGTTTCAAACCAAGGACGCCCAGCGCCGGGATCTGTTCGCCGGGCGCCAGGGCAAGCTCAGCGACCGCCAGCTGGTATCGATACTCCAGGCGCGGTTGGGCGAAGCCGCCGTCTCGGGATTGAAATGCGCGGACGATCACCGCCCGGAACTGGCTACGCAATCCTGCGCACCTTTGAGTCAGAAGTCATCGCCCCCCAAGGCTCAAACCACCACTCCCCACAACAGCTTGCTGCGGCCCAGTTTGTTATTGCCCGAACCGCGGGAACTGGATCAACCGGTGGCGATTATCCATGG
>CAZKCY010000542.1:0-1560 GCA_964551155.1 uncultured Marinimicrobium sp.
AGAGATATTTTTTCAGGAGGAGTGTGGAGCACAAGCTAGTTCGCTACTCGAAACCGACGTTAAAACAGCGGCTGATGCGCGCTTTACTGCGCCATCAAAGCCGGCAATAGGTCAGGAGGATGGCGATAAGTTGGGTAAAAGTCCAGCGCAGACAGGCAAAAGCTGCCGACTCCCGTCCAAAGTCGGCAGCGTCTTTGGCAATTATTCTGTCTTGTAGAGCGCCGGCAAATCGCTCTGAAACAAAGTCGCGGGATGCTGATAAAACTCGATGAAATCATCCGCGCTCTCGTGCCCGCGGTATGGCGCGTAAAAGTGTTCTCTAGCCTCCCGCTCGCGGTTGGCATTGCGCCAAACTAAAACGTAGGCAATTTGCCGGCTGTATTCATTGGCCAGAACACCGTTCAGCAACTGTTCGGTCCAGAAGTTGGGATTCACCAGAGTGTCTTGACCACCTTCGGTCATGGCGGGAATTTTAGACTTCTGTTCGGCGAGCTTGACCAGTTCGCTCAGACTGATACCAAAGTTTTCCTGTTGCTGCTCTGGGGGCACTTCGTTGGCGCTGTGGCCCAAATCCCAGTAGTTATCCAGGCCCAATATGTCTACATAATCATCACCGGGGTAGGCGTATAAGTAGTCGGTGGAAAACTCGTCGATATCGATCCGGCTTCGGTCGGGGGAGAAGGCATAAAGCAGATTGTGCAGCTGCTTGTCATCCCGTAGGTATTCAACGGTAAAGCGCCACAAGTCGATAAACTCCTGCTCTTTCGTGTGGCGCTTGCCCCACCAGAACCAGTCGCCATTGTGTTCGTGCCAGGGGCGGAAGATTACCGGGATCAGCTCAGTACCTCCGCCTGGGGTCTCCACCTCAAGCCCGACGATGAAATCGGCAAATCGATTCAGATAGGCCTTAAATTCCTCGTGGGCCTCACCGCCGGGCAGAATTGCAGATACCCCGGTGCTGGTCTCCCAGGCTGGCTCTTGGGTTAGCGGGTGGTTCATATGCCAGGAAATGGTGATCACACTGCCGTTTAGATACCCAGCTTTGATCCAGGTTTGCATTTTCGCAAAGCTGACCCCATCGAGATTAACCTCGTGCCCCAGCTCAAGGTTGCCGATGTCCCAGCCGTAAACGGCGGGGTAATCGCCGGTAACGTCTTTGATATCCGAGCGCCCGCTCTCATCCTGCCATTCCACGCCATAGGCTAGGCTATCCTGGTGGCCGAATAAAAAGCCCTCGACTCTGAGATCGTTCAAATTGATCCAGAGTGCCCGAGTCGAGGGCGTCGCTCGAGAATCGACGAGCCTATCCTCGGGTGAAGCACCCGGCGATTCCGGCTCTTTGCTCGTCGAACCGGCGTCATTGCATGCGCTCAGTCCAAAGCAGAAGACGAGGGCCAAGCTTAAGGCGATAGAACGAGCAAGCCTGTCGAGCGAAACAGTTGGCGCAGATCGGAAATGCATGTTCAAAACCCCTGATTTTATTATTGATCTTTGGCCGGCCACCGAAAAAGTTTTCTGGAAAAATCAAGAAAACAGTGCCTGAACTCCCATAGAGCTGGC
>CAZKCY010000543.1:0-971 GCA_964551155.1 uncultured Marinimicrobium sp.
CGTATTAAAAGCCTCGGTTTACCAAGGCAAAATCTCGCTCCAAAGATAAACCGTCACCAGCGAAAACAACAAACCGTAGCCAATCACTGTCGACACCATCCGCGGCGCCAGGCCGTGGCCTATGGCCAGAATACCTGCCGAAATCATCGCCGGCATGGCGGCTTGCAGCACCACCGTTTTCGCCGCCAGACTATCGAAATTGAAATACCAAAGCACCGCAAACACCACTGCCGGAATCAGCAACAACTTATAGCCCAAGCCGACCGCCACTGGCACCAAGGTTTCCCGTTCCAGGCGCAACTGCCACTGTAAACCTACCGCCACCATCACCACCGGCGTCAGGCTCGCCGCAATACGCCCCAAAGCCGCTGCCGTCCAACTGGGATACTGCCAGGGAATCAGAGCGACCAATAACGCGAAACAAAACGCAATGAAGGGAGGAAAACTGAGAATGGTCTTTGCGACTTGGCGCCAGCCCGCACTCTGACCGCTATACCAAGCCGCTATCAGAACGCCATAGGTATTGAGCGCAATCACAGTACCGAACTGATCGTAAAGAATCGCGTAAGGCAAAGCTTCAGCGCCCAGCAATGCTTCGATTAGGGGAATGCCAACAAATGAGGTATTGCCGAGCGGTATCACCAACATCAAAGCGCCGGTCACCGGACGCGACCACTTTAGCCAGCGGGCGGTAATCCAGACCAGGGCGGCACTGAAGACCATGACCGACCAAGTCGCTATTACCGGCAACAGTGCCTGGCGGTCGAAATCCAGTTTGGGGATTTCGCTCAGCACCAGAGCCGGCAAGGCGAGATAAATAACGTAGAGGTTGAGGCTTTTAGCGGAGGACTCGGGTAGTTGCCGTGAGCGCTGAAGGGCCAACCCCAGCGCCAAACAAATGACAATGACCAGCAAGTTGCTCATAGAATAGAGCGCCGGCTAGCGGCGCGTAGGCTTTTTCTTTACCGGTC
>CAZKCY010000543.1:981-1556 GCA_964551155.1 uncultured Marinimicrobium sp.
TCGCTTAGTGCCAGCGGCGCGGCGGGAGCCTTGCTTGGCGACCGGCTTCTTGCCCGGGCGCGGCGCAAACGGATTCTCGCTCGATTTGAACTCGATTCGTATGGGCGTGCCTTCCAGCTCCAGAACCCGGCGGAAAGTCTTCTCCAGATAGCGCACATAATGCCCCGGCACTTCGGCGGTTTGATTGCCGTGGATAACAATAATGGGCGGATTGTGCCCACCCGGGTGGGCGTAGCGCAGCTTGATGCGTCGACCGTTGATCATCGGCGGCTGATGCTCGCTGACCGCGTCCTGCAACACTCGAGTCAGAAAGTTGGTGGAGAACTTATCCGTGGCCGAGAGGTAGGCCTGCTCGATGGATTCGTACAGGTGTCCAACGCCGGTACCGTGCAGCGCGGAGATAAAATGGATCTTGGCAAAATCGACAAAGCGTAGTCGGCGCTCCAGTTCACTGCGCACATACTGTTTGTGGCTGTCTTCCAGACCGTCCCACTTGTTCAAGGCAATCACCAAGGCGCGGCCGGCATCCAGCACGTTGCCCATCAGGTGCAGGTCCTGATCCACCACGCCTTCGC
>CAZKCY010000544.1:0-1542 GCA_964551155.1 uncultured Marinimicrobium sp.
CTGGTGGCAGCTCATCAGCCTGACGCCGGTGGCCGGCATTCTGGTGCTGCTTTATCTGCTCACTTATCCGTCCAGGGCGGTTGGCTCAGATGAGGTTGCGGAAAGCCCTTCCTGAGAGAGTGACCGTGATTGCTCATCTACGCATCTTGTGCGTAGAATTCAGATACGGATCGTGCTCCTTGTCGGGCAGGACCGAATCTAACAACCCGGAAACGAGTCCGAGATGCTTACCGCGTGAGTAATAGTATGGAAAAAGTCCTTGGAATCGGTGGTTTATTCTTCAGGTCGAAAGACCCGGCAGCTCTCGCTAAATGGTATGAAGACAATCTAGGCGTTAGCGTTGTCCCGTCAACTTATGAGGAATCACCCTGGATGCAGGCTGCTGGCCCAACGGTGTTCGCCCCTTTTGCAGCTGATACTTCGTATTTCGGCGATATCAATCAAATGTGGATGATCAATTTTCGGGTTCGTGACCTGGATGCAATGGTGGCGCAACTTAGCGCCTCGAATATACCCGTTGAAGTAGATAAGGAGACCTATCCAAATGGGCGTTTTGCGCGAATCCATGATCCTGACGGAAACCCGATAGAACTATGGGAACCCAAGGATGAAGTTGGTCAAAACGAGTCTTCTGCTAGTGGGGATCGGTAGATGCGGAGCGTAAACCGTGGTGTCTAAACGCAGCGCAGTGGGGCAGGTTAAGGACGAGGTAATTCACGTTTCAGCTCTCCTTCAGGCGTCGCCCGAAAGGGCTTTTTCCTACTTCACTGATGACGCTCTTCTGACCACTTGGCTTACTGCCGCAGCGGATATTGAGCCGAAGGTAGGCGGCAAGTACGAGCTTTTCTGGGAGCCCAATGATCGGGAAAACAACAGCACAATCGGCTGTCGTATAACCGCACTTGCCCCAAGCCAGTTCCTCGCTTTTCAGTGGCGCAGCCCGAAGCAGTTCAAGTCCTTCGCGAATACAGCGGATCCATTGACGCATGTGACCGTGATGCTCGTGCCAGAAGGTACGGGCACACGAGTGCATCTGCTTCATACCGGCTGGCGAGACCGTCCAGAGTGGGAGGAGGCCCGCGTGTGGCAAGAGCGGGCATGGTCCGGGGCGTTCAAGGAGTTGGAACGTGTGGTCAAAGGGTGAGGGGAAGTAGACGACCAAGAAAAGGTTGAAACTTAGGGAGTTTCTGTCACGCCGCCAACAAAAGTTGGAAACATACTAGACCGTATGGTTTTGCAAGAGCCGATCGAGCTTGGAAACAAGAAAAGTTGGCAACAATTCGTCAGATTCCAAGCAAGGTTGGAAACAATTCGTCCAGGACCCCTGCCAGGCCCATGGGTTTGCCATCCTCAGCCGTTCCCCAAGTGCCGCAAGGCGACGTGAACCGGTTTTGAAGTGCGCCGGCTATCGGGGGTGATGCAGTTTCATTCGAAGAGCTTTCGCAACGGCAGGGCCAGGTAGGCCACGAACAGCCCCGTCGACCACAGGCCGATCCCTGTCCACCAGACGCGCCGGTTCCACCGGTCAAGATGGTCGCAGCG
>CAZKCY010000545.1:0-1533 GCA_964551155.1 uncultured Marinimicrobium sp.
GCACGCCGTAGGCGAAGCCGAATTCGCCCGCACTCTCTTTCCGGTTGGCGAGCTGGAAAAGCCCGAAGTGCGCCGGATTGCCGAAGAGCACGACCTAGTCACCCACAACAAGAAAGACAGTACCGGCATCTGCTTTATCGGCGAGCGTCGGTTCAAGGATTTTCTGCAGCAGTATCTGCCCGCCCAACCCGGCGCTATAGAAACGCCCGAAGGCGATGTGATCGGCGAGCACGCCGGGCTGATGTACCACACCATTGGCCAGCGCCAGGGTTTGGGCATTGGCGGCGTTAAAGGCGCCGACGAAGCGCCCTGGTTTGTTGCCGGAAAGGATCTGGAGCGCAATGTGCTGTTGGCGGTTCAAGGGGGCGATCACCCGCTGCTGTTCAGCCAATCGTTGAGCGCCGGCCAGGCCCACTGGATCAACGGCCAACCCGAACAAAATGAATTTCGCTGCCGGGCCAAAGTCCGTTACCGTCAGGCCGATCAGGATTGTGTGGTCAGCATCGAGGGCGACCGGATCGAGGTGGTATTCGATCAGCCTCAGCGAGCGGTCACTCCCGGACAGTCGGTAGTTTTCTACCAAGAAGACCTGTGCCTGGGCGGGGCGGTAATCGAGAGCGCGGCTTAAGCAAATAAGCGGACAATCGGTGGACCGTGCCCACCCTACAATCCGGACTCGGCACTCTTATGTAGGGTGGGCACGGCCCACCGTCCGAACGTCGAATCAGCGTATTTTGTAAGGTGAGCAGCTCCGACACTGTAATTCAATGTTATTAAGAGGTAAGGGATAGCGTGCGCAACAAGTGGGAAGACATAAGCCTGGCTCTGGCGGGCATTTTCCAGGCCACCGCTCTGGTAGAGCAGCTGGCTAAAACCGGCTATCTGCCCAGCGATGCCTACCGCTGCAGCATTGAAAGCTTGTTTGAAATGAATCCACCCGACACCCGCTCGGTATATGGGAACCTGGCTAATCTGCAACTGGGTCTGGAAGTGCTGCGCGACACTCTGGAGGCAAAAAACCAGAAGCACCGCGAGGCCCTGCGCTACGCTCTGGGAATTCTGCATCTGCAGAAAAAGCTCAGCGCCCGAAAGGACATGCTCGGAGTGCTCGGCAGCCGCCTGAAGCAAGCCGCCAAACAGGCCGAACATTTTGGCAGCCTGCACGAGAACGTGATCGGCAATCTGGGCGATTTGTACAAGGAAACCCTCAGCACCTTCCGGTTTCGCATTCAGGTCACCGGCGATCAGGGCTATCTGCAGCAGGCGCGCATCGCCAGTCAAGTGCGTGCCCTGCTGCTGGCCGGCATTCGCTCGGCCACGCTTTGGCGCCAAGTGGGCGGCAATCGCTGGCAGCTGTTGCTCAAGCGCCGCAAGTTGGCCGAAACTGTAGATCAGCTTCTGAGAGAAGCAAAGGCGAGCAACGTTTAGGAGATTGTTAAGATCCTTCGCGAGCTCAGGATGACAGAGCCTTCGGAGGGTCGGGAACTGTCATCCCGAATCCGCGATGGATCCGTAGAAGCGCCCCTGCCAAAG
>CAZKCY010000546.1:0-1533 GCA_964551155.1 uncultured Marinimicrobium sp.
GGCCGATCAATGATGCCCGCGGTCCACTCTGAAACATAAGCGGCTTGCTGCTCAACGTCGGCCTGCGGCGACTCGTCTCGCTCGGTCGAAACCGTCGTGGGTTGCCGTCCGAACGGCGACCAGGGTTGTGGCGGGTGGGTTGGGCTGTGGCCGATCAATGATGCCCGCGGTCCACTCTGAAACATAAGCGGCTTCCTGCTCAACTTCGACCTGCGGCGACTCGTCTCGCTCGCTCACAAGACCGCCGCATCCGGCCAAGGTAAGGCAAGCGATCGCGGCGACTGCCGTGGCGCGGTATCGGATTCTCATATCCTTTCTCCTCGTTAGACTCTGGACGAACCACGCAAGAGCGACACCAGGGTGGCGCAGGAAAGAAACACCAGCGCCAATATCATCGCCTGATTGAAGGTATCCAGCAATGGTCCCGACAGCGTTTCATTCATGGGGCGGTCTCCCAGGTTCCAGTAGACGAATAAGTTCACCAGACTCATACCAATTAGGTTACCCACAACCCGGGCCAGGTTTAGCGTCGCCGCCGCTACCCCCACCTCCGAGGTATGTGCCGACTGCATTACCACGTGATTGTTCGGGCTGGAAAAACAACCAAAACCCAGACCGACCAGAAACAGTGCCAAGACAATAAAGCCCGCGGGCGTTGCGAAACCGAGAGTACTCAACAAGCCGAAACCACAGAGCGTGCAAAAGCAGCCCAGGCTCGCCAGCCAGCGCGCTGGCAGAAAATCTGCCAGCTTGCCTGCCAGAGGCGCGATGCAGGCCATGGTCAGCGCCTGCACCAGCAGTAGTTGCCCGGCCTCGGCGGCGCTGTAATCGCGCACGTACTGCAGGTACAGACTTAACAGAAAACCCAACGGGTAGCTGCTGGCATACATGAACAGCGCGGTAATCAGCGAAAAGGAAAACAGGCGGGATTCCCGAAACATCTGTACCCGAATCAGCGGCTGCTCTCGGCGCGCCTGACGACGAATAAATTGAAACAGTAAAACAAAAGACAGCGCCAGTACTGCGCTTTGCCACAGCCCCGGCAGGCCGGTAAGCCCAATCACCAGGGCAATGGCCCAAGCCGCGAAGGTGAGGGCGCCGCGCCAATCGAACCGGGTTTGCTTTTCTCCGAGCCAGTCGCCGTGAACCCGCCAGGCGATCAGCGTCAGCACGATTGCCACCAGCGGCAGAGGCATCAAAAACACAAAGCGCCAACCCAGCGCGTCGGTCACCCAGCCCCCGAGTGCCGGAGCAAGCGTCAGCCCCAAATAGACGCAGGCGGCGTTCAGCCCCAAGGGTAAGCCGCGCCGTTCCGGCGGAAACACCGAAATTAACAGCGCCATACTGGTAGCGAACATCATAGCCGCGCCCGTGCCTTGAAAGAACCGCAACACCAATACCACTTCGATAGAAGGCGCAAAAAACGCCAGCGCACTTGCCAGGGCATTAAGGAGGACGCCCCAGCGGAACACCCGTTTGCGACCCAGGTTATCCGCCAGTTTGCCGGCGGGCAGCATAAAAATGATATTGGCG
>CAZKCY010000547.1:0-1532 GCA_964551155.1 uncultured Marinimicrobium sp.
GCTTCCAGCTCCTAAAACAACTGCAGCAACAAAAATGTTCTACCAAGCGGAACCCGTATTGGCCTCACTCTAGAAATAGTTATTCGTTTGCAACCAATCTCTGCTCGAAGATTTTCTGTACCATCACACCCCAAAAGACTCCAAAATCGGGCAAGTGCCCGGCCCTCCCTCGCGGCACTCTTCCTCTAGCTTCTTTAAGTCTCGGCGGGCCTTTTGCAGCTCTTTGATCTTCACATCCAGCGCCTCGACTCGAGCCTGGGCCAACTCCCGAGCGCGGCTGCGGTTGCGGCAGGAATCCAAAGTAATCAGCTCCTTGATCTCCTCGAGTGTAAAGCCGGCCGCCTGAGCTTTGCGGATAAACCTAAGGCGGCGCAGATCCTGCTCCCCGTAGCGCCTAATGCCGCCGTCCTGCGGTGGCACCTCTAGCAGGCCTTTGCGCTGATAAAAACGTACAGTTTCGACGCCAACATCGACCGCCGCGGCAAATTTTCCAATGGTTAATGACATTCCACTTGACTCCGTACCATAGTACAGCCCCTATCATAGCCTCGAAGCTATACTAAAACCAGGATCCAACATTTGGAGCCACCCTCAGGAGGGACACTATGAATACTGAAGCGAAAGAATCCAGAAAAACCGCCAGCCTCTACCGCATGGTGATGGACGAGCATCTCTGCCCTTTCGGCCTGAAATCCAAAGACCTGCTGCGCCGTAAGGGCTTTACCGTGGAGGATCACCACCTGACCTCGCGCGAGGAAATTGATGCCTTCAAAGCCAAGCACGACGTCAAAACCACGCCGCAGACCTTTATCGACGGCGAGCGAATCGGCGGCTACGAAGACCTGCTCCGCTACTTCGGCAAGTCGGTCCCCGACCCCAAAGCCACCAGCTATAATCCGGTCATAGCGCTGTTCGGAATTACATTTTTGATGGCCCTCGGCGCCAGCACCGCGGCTTATGGTTCGCCCTTTACCATCCAGGCCGGCGAATGGTTTATCGCCTTCAGCATGGCGGTACTGGCTTTGCTGAAGCTGCAGAACGTCGAGAGCTTTGCGACCATGTTCTTAAACTACGACCTGCTCGCTCAGCGCTGGGTGCCCTACTCTTACCTCTACCCGTTCGGGGAGGGCCTGGCCGGCATTTTGATGATCGCTGGCGTGCTGCACTGGCTGTCGGTTCCGGTTGCGCTTTTCATCGGCACCGTCGGCGCCGTGTCGGTTTTTAAAGCCGTGTACATCGACAAGCGCGAACTCAAGTGCGCCTGTGTGGGCGGCTCAAGCAACGTACCGCTGGGCTTTGTGTCACTGACCGAGAACTTGATGATGATCGCTATGGCGGTCTGGATGGGGGTTGGCGCCTGGGGTTAATCCGGTAAACTCCAAGGGAGCCTATACTTGTGGCTCCCTGTCTTACCCGGCATTCTGCAGAGGACCGCACTTGCAAACACCCATCAACTCTTCAACAAAGTCGGCTGCGGAACAGCTCAACCAGAGCTGCGTCTGCGTCACTCTCGACCGGCCCGCCATCGCGCA
>CAZKCY010000548.1:0-1530 GCA_964551155.1 uncultured Marinimicrobium sp.
ACTCGCTTCTTTGGGGCGCCTTACGGCCAGCATTGCCCACGAAATTCGCAACCCCTTAGGCGCTATAAGCCACGCCAATCAACTGCTGGCAGAATCCGAACACTTGAGCCAAGGGGATCAACGCCTGCTGACCATCATCGATAACCACAGCAAGAGGGTCAATCAGATTATTGAGAATGTTCTGCAGCTTTCGCGCCGACGCACCGCTCACCCTCAGTACGTGCAATTAGAAAACTGGTTGCCTGAATTTATGGAAGAATATAAAGCTCAGGTTTGCCCCGATACCCAACTGGAACTGGAATTGCTAAACGAAACAATACAGGCAAAATTCGATCCAGGCCAACTGCATCAAGTCCTGAGCAATCTGTGCGACAATGGTAGACGTTACAGCCAGCAGTTAACCGGCACCCCCAAAGTCAAACTGGAAGCCGGCATAGAAGCGCAAAAACAACAACCCTATATTCGAGTAATAGACTGGGGCCAGGGTATAGAGCCACTTGAAGAAAAAAATATTTTTGAGCCCTTTTTTACCACCTCTAATACCGGCTCGGGACTTGGGCTATATATTTGCAAGGAGCTGTGTGAGGCCAACCAGGCCTTTATTCACTACACTCGCACTACAGAGGGGCTGAGCTGTTTTCACATTCAGTTGGCCCATCCCGAGCGAGCACTGTAAACGGAGATTTGCACCCTATGAGCGATAAACGTGCACTTGTTATTGACGACGAGCCGGATATTCGCGAACTCCTCGAAATCACCCTCGGACGCATGCAAATTGCGACCGACAGCGTAGCCAGCGTTCAAGGTGCAAAACAACAACTCGAACAACGTCACTATGATTTGTGTTTGACCGATATGCGCCTGCCCGACGGCAACGGTTTGGAAGTGGTCGAATATATACAAAACCATCACCCAGCGCTTCCGGTTGCGGTCATTACCGCCCACGGCAGTATCGATACCGCCATAGAGTCGATGAAGGCGGGCGCTTTCGATTTTGTCAGCAAGCCGGTGGACCTAGCTGCACTGCGCAAACTGGTTACCACCGCCATTCAATCCAGCCAGCTGCCTCCCGCCAAAGTTTCCAACGACAGCCTGATTGTTGGCCAGTCAAAGCCGATCCAGCAATTGATCGTCAGCATTCAAAAGCTATCCCGCTCCCAAGCGCCGGTTTATATCAGTGGTGAGTCGGGCAGTGGCAAGGAGTTAGTAGCCCGCTCCATTCATCAATTAGGCCCCAGAGCGGCAGGGTCTTTTATTGCCGTAAACTGCGGCGCTATCCCGCGAGAGCTGATGGAAAGCGAATTTTTTGGACACAAGAAAGGCAGCTTCACCGGCGCCCATCAAGACAAAGCCGGACTTTTCCAAGCGGCCGAAAGCGGTACCTTATTTCTCGATGAAGTCGCCGATCTGCCGCTGGATATGCAGGTAAAGCTGTTGCGCGCCATTCAGGAAAAGGCGGTGCGCCCAGTGGGAAGCCAGGAAGAAATCGCTACCGATGTTCGGATTCTTTGCGCGACGCACAAAGATCTC
>CAZKCY010000549.1:0-1521 GCA_964551155.1 uncultured Marinimicrobium sp.
GCCAGTGATATAGGTGTGGGCCAAGTGCTCAGCGCCGCCCAGCGGCTGTTGGACGCCGCCAACCCCCAGGAACCGGTGATTCCGTTCAAGGCCCGCTCGGATAAGGCCAAGAAAGATTCCGACTTGTACATCGAAGGAGTGGGCAATCTACTTACCCAGATCGCCAGCTGCTGTAACCCTGTGCCGGGCGATGCCATAACTGGCTACATTACCCTTGGACGCGGGGTCTCGATTCACCGGCAGGACTGTGCCAATGTGCTGCAGCTGCAGGCCGACGAGCCCCAGCGGATCATCAAAGTTTCCTGGGGCGCCAAACCCCAGAGCGCCTATTCAGTGGAGCTGATTATAGAGGCCTATGACCGTCACGGTCTGTTGCGGGACGTCACCGCTTTGCTGGATGGCGAGCGTATCAATATCAGCGCCATGCAGACCCTTTCGGACAAACGCAAGAACACCGTCGACATGCTGGTTACCGCGGAGATTCGCAGTATTGATGAGCTAAGCCGCATACTTACCCGACTCAACCAACTGCCCAACATAGCCTCTGCACGCCGCAAGCACTAGCGCGTCGAATCGCCTTATTCCTCCAGTGTCGACAGGGATTAAGGCTTAACGGCATTCACTGGCTATAAACTTCAGAGGATTCAATGACCTACGACATTGACGATCTGCTCTATCTGATGGCCCGGTTGCGCGACCCGGAAAGCGGTTGCCCCTGGGACCTGAAGCAGAGTTTCGCCAGTATCGCTCCCTCCACTTTGGAGGAGGCCTACGAAGTGGTGGACACCATAGAGAGAGGCGACCTGGGACATTTGCGGGAAGAGTTAGGGGATCTGTTGTTCCAGGTGATTTTCTACAGCCAGCTGGCACGCGAAGAACAGCGTTTCGATTTTTCCGACGTGGTTTCCGAATTGGTGGCTAAGTTAGTGCGCCGCCATCCCCATGTGTTTCCCGACGGCAGCTTGCAAAGCCGGGTGAGCGGCCAGGACCAGATGCCGAGCGATGTCAAACAGCGCTGGGAGGCCATCAAGCAACAGGAAAGGGCCGAAAAAGGTGCTTCTGGCTTGCTTGACGATGTGCCCCTGAATCTGCCGGCCCTGAGTCGAGCGGCCAAGCTGCAAAAGCGCGCCGCCGGGGTGGGCTTCAATTGGAAGGATGTTCAAGGGCCGATTGCCAAGGTGCGCGAGGAATTGGCGGAGGTGGAGCAGGCTTTGCTCGCTAAGGATCAAGAAGCTTTGGCGGAAGAGCTGGGGGATCTGTTGTTCTCAGTGGTCAATATCAGCCGCTTTTTGAAAATAGACCCCGAAGCTGCGCTGCGCGCGGGTAACCGCAAATTCGAGCAGCGGTTTCGCTACATAGAAGTCCAGGCGAAGCGGCCGCTGGAGGAGTTGGGCATCGAGGAAATGGAGCGTCTATGGCAGGCGGCGAAAGGTGTTTAGCGAGATCAACTAAAGATATATTGGCACATATACCCACATACATAAAGTTTGCTGTGCGGACTGTCAATATTGGGTAAGATCT
>CAZKCY010000550.1:0-1511 GCA_964551155.1 uncultured Marinimicrobium sp.
GAAAATTCGTTGATCGCCTGGCAAACCAGGCTATAACCCGCCAATGGCGCTTTGAGACCGAGCCCCTGCCGAAGTTTGCGCTACACTTTAATAGAATGCCCCCAGCAGAGTCTGACGAGGCAACTCAGACTTACATTCGCCTTCGCAACGCTAAATTCAATTTATGGATAAAGAAACCAGCGACGCAAAAGACACCCACCCGGAAATCAACAATCCCCACACCCTGGAGCCGGATGAGCTCTTTGAGAAACTCGACAGCGACAAAGAAGGCCTGTCATCGGACGAGGCACGCGAGCGGCTGAAGCAATGGGGTGCCAATGAGCTGCCCACCAAGCCCCCTACCCCCGCCTGGTTGCGCTGGTTGCGCCAGTTTCACAGCCTGTTCATCTACGTCTTGCTGGTGAGCGCCGCAGTCAGCGCCGCCATAGGCCATTTGGTGGATGCGGCGGTGATTGTCGCGGTGGTGGTGGTCAACGCCAGCATCGGTTTTGTTCAGGAAGGCAAAGCCGAACGGGCTCTGCAGGCGATCAAGTCGATGAGCCGGAGCGAGTCGCTGGTGCATCGCGATGGCGATAATCTGACGGTCGACAGTCGGGATCTGGTACCCGGGGATATAGTTACGCTGGAAGCCGGTGAGCGAGTGCCAGCGGATTTGCGCCTGATCGAGAACGAAGATCTGCGTTGCGACGAAGCCATGCTCACCGGCGAATCCGAGGCCTCAGAGAAAAGCACGGACAGGGTTGATGAGGACACGCCCCTGGCCGAGCGTGCGGGCATGGCTTATATGGGCACTCTAGTCACCGCCGGCAAGGCCCAGGGCCTGGTAACCCATACCGGCGCCAATACCGAAATTGGCGCTATCAACCGTATGGTTCAAGGGGTTGAGCTCACCGAGACGCCGCTGCAGAAGCAACTGCGCCGGCTCGCGCAACACCTCACACTGGCAATACTTGCCTTCACCGCCCTGACCGCGGTGTTCGGCATTTGGGTACACGGCAACAGCGCGGCAGAGATGTTTCGCGGCGCCATAGGTATAGCCGTGGCGGCCATTCCCCAAGGTCTACCGGCGATTGTCACCGTAGCTCTGGCGCTCGGCGTCGAGCGTATGGCCCATCAAAAGGCGCTGATGCGTCGGCTGCCGGCGGTGGAAGTGCTGGGTTCGGTGGATGTGATTTGCTCCGATAAAACCGGCACCCTGACCACCAACGAAATGACCGCCGGCGCTCTGGTGACCAGCGCATCCGAATACCGAATCAAAGGCGAAGGCTACGCCCCCAAGGGCGAGATAGAGCGCAAGTCCGATTCAGATTCGGATGCGGAAGATGAGCAACTGGCCAAAGCCTGTCGCATCGCCATGCTCTGCAACGACGCCGAGATTTACCAGGAGGACGACGACTGGCGCCTGCAGGGCGACCCCACCGAGGGAGCCTTAATGGTTCTGGCTTTAAAGCAGGGCCTGACCACTGAGGAAGTGGAAGACAAATGGCCCCGCATCGCGACCCTGCCATTCG